>NZ_RAWP01000032.1:0-90766 GCF_003668935.1 Corallococcus sp. AB032C
GTGCAGCACCACCACCGGCTGACGGCCCGCGGGCAGGAAGTCCTGGAACGCGCGCTGCACGGTGCTGATGAGCCCGCGGTCACGGATGTAGCGGCGGTTGACGAAGGTGTAGAGGCCGCGCGCGTTGGGCAGCGTGTACTCCGGCGACGCGAGGTAGCCCGTGACGACGACGCCCAGCCGGCGCTCCTCCACCGGGAACAGGTGCGGGAAGGACGCGGGGCCCAGGGCCGCGGCGATGCGCTCGCGCGGATCATGTTCGGCGGCGGGACTGGAGAAGAGCTCGTTGCCCTCGTGCGAGGCGAAGAAGCCGACCTCCGGGTGCGCGAGCGCCAGGCGCACCACGGCCTCCTCGCAGTGCTTGAGCTCGGTGGCGCCCTGGCGCATGAACTTGCGGCGCGCGGGCACGTTGAAGAACAGGTCCTCGATGGTGATGACCGTGCCCACGCGGGGCGGCGCGTCCTCCACCGTCGGCGGGCCCCCGCCCTCCACCGTGACCTTGGTGCCCTCGTGCGCGTCCGGCTCCGCGGTGTGCAGCGTGAAGCGGGACACGGAGGCGATGGCGGGGATGGCCTCGCCCCGGAACCCCATGGAGTCGATGTGGAAGAGGTCGTCCAGTTCGCGCAGCTTGCTGGTGGCGTGGCGCTCCAGGCAGAGCGTGGCGTCCTCGCGGCTCATGCCGTGGCCGTCGTCGGAGATGGTGATGCGGCCCACGCCGCCCGCCTCCAGCTCCACGCGCACGGTGCGGGCCCCGGCGTCGAGCGAGTTCTCGCACAGCTCCTTCACCACGGAGGCGGGACGCTCCACCACCTCACCGGCGGCGATCTTGTTGATGAGCACGTCGCTCAGGCGCGCGATTCGGGACATGGCGATCGACCACCCTCCGCCACCTGGATGACGTTGTCCAGAACATCACGGGCACACGCGGCTGACATTCCTGGACGGCTGGGCTAACACCCGCCCCTGCGAATGGAAGTGATCCGAGCAGGCAAGGGCCCGATGCGTATCGCGGTGACAGGCGCCAGTGGCGACTACGGCAAGCTGCTCCTGCCGAGGCTGGAAGCGGACCCCGGCGTGGAGAGCATCCTCGTGCTGGACACGAAGGAGCCCCAGCCGATGAGCAAGGTGGAGTTCCACCGCGTGGACCTCACCCGCTACGACGCGGAAGGTGAGCTGACGGACGCGCTCACCGAGCGCCCCGTGGACGCCCTCTTCCACCTGGCGTTCCTCTTCGGGCCCATCCTCAACGGCTCGCTGGCGCACGAACTGGAAGTCATTGGCACCATGAACGTGCTGACGGCGGTGGGCCGCGCCCGGCTGCCCCGGCTGGTGGTGCCGTCGCTGACGGTGACGTACGGCGCGCGGGGCAACAACCCGGCGCTCCTGCGCGAGGGCTCGCCGTTGTTCGGCTGTCCGCACAGCCGCTTCGTGAACGACAAGGTGGAGGTGGAGGGACAGGTGCGGGCGTTCCGCGAGCGCAATCCCGACACCCGCACGCTCGTGTTGCGGTTCGCTCCCCTGCTCGGCCCAAGCCTGGACAATCCGGCGACGCGGTTGCTGTCGCACGCGGTGGTGCCCACGCTCCTGGGATTCGACCCGCTCTGGCAGGCGATTCATGAGGACGACGCGGGCCGGGCGCTGCACCTGGCCCTGCGGGCGGAAGCCGCGGGAGAGTTCAACGTCGTGGGGCGCGGGGTGCTGCCCTTGTCGGGGCTCATCCGCCAGGCGGGCGCGCAACCGCTCCCCTTGCCGGGGCCGTTGTTTCGTGGAGCACTTCGCGCGCTCGGGGTGGTGGGGGCGGGCACGTTGCCGGTGGCCCTGCTCGACTACATGCATTACTCCTGGGTCGCGGACGGGGAGCGCGCCGAGTCCGCGTTGGGGTTCGTGCCCCTCCACCATGTCAGGGACGCCGCCTCGGCGCTCAGAAGGAGCCAGTCATGACCAAGGGTGTCCTCGGGAATGATCCCTTCCAGCGGGGCGCCGCGCCTCGCACGGGCGAGGTGAAGGACGACGCGGCCGACCCGAAGGCCGCGAAGAAGTCCGCGGCGTCCAAGTCCGCGGCGTCGAAATCCGCGAAGGGCTCGAAGTCAGCGGGCAAGGCGAAGAGCGCCAAGGGTGGCGCGTCGAAGTCCGGCGCCCAGGCGAAGACGTCCGGCGCCCAGGCGAAGACGCCCAAGGGCGGCAAGTCCGCGGAGGCGAAGCAGGCCACCGCGACGCCGAAGACGCCCGCCGCCAAGGTCCACATGTTCGAGGCACGGACGGACGGACGCGGGAGCCCGAGGTACGAGCAGGACGCGCGCGACGTGGAGCATGCCTCGGAAGCGAAGCACGGGCGTTCGTCCGCGAAGGACCCGCACGCTTCGGGACAGCTTCCCGCTGGCGAGGAGGTCTCGCCCCTGCGCGAGCCCTCCGTGCCGGCCCCAGCCTCCGAGCCCCGGCCGTCGCGTCCCCAGGTGCTCGCGGACGAGGTGCGCGGCTCGCGTCCCCAGGAGCGCAAGGTGGACCGCGCGCTGACGGAAGCCCTCGCCTCGGACGCGGCGGAGGCCGCGGCGAAGACGGCCGTGGACGGGCTGTTCGAGGGGCGCAAGGAGCCGGACCGCGACATCGAGCGCGTCCTCGCGACGGAGCTCGTCGCCGAGGTGGCCGAGTCCGCCGTGCGGCAGGTGCTGGACGACGGCAACGGCGACGCCTCCGAGCGGGAGGTCGCCACCGCCGTCGCGACCCAGGTGGCCGAGGCCACCGCGGGCGTCGCCGTGGACGAGGTGATGGACCGCCACGCCAATGGCCCCGAGGAGCGAGCCCTGTCCTCCGCTGGCGGCGGCGATGCGCAGGAAGAGGGCGAAGACGGCGAGGAGGCCTGGCCCGGCGACGCCTGGATCCGCGACCCGAAGGACGTGCCTCCTCCCGAGGACACCGAGGACCTCTGGACCGCGGACGCCTGGCGCCGCGACCCGGAGGGCATGTCCGCGCCGGAGGACCCCGACGAGGTCGACGACCTGGTCACCGGCGTCGAGCGCGTCGAGGAGGACGGCGTGCACATCTCCGTCTCCATCATCGAGGGCGCCGCCCCCACGGACGTGGAGCCGGAGGTGGAGCTGCCCGACGAGACCCACGACGAGCTGCCTCCCAGCCGCCGGCCCCTGTCGCTCGTGAGCGACCCCGGCGAGGTGCCCCTCCCGGAGGAAGCGGAGCGGGATGCGCAGGCCTTCGACCGTCCGGAGGAATCGGCCCCGCCGTCCGGCTTCGCGGGCCGCGCCGCGGGCATGTTCTCCCTGGCGAAGGAGATCGCCGGCCAGGCGCTCGCGAGCGAAGGACTGGGTCGCGCCGTGGGCGCCATGCACGGCCTGATGGAGGCCGTGCGCACCAGCCTGGGCGCTGGCGGCGGCAGCCGGCTGGACGACTACGGCAAGGACGAGGGGCTGGTGGAGAGCCTCCAGCCCGTCCTCGACTTCCTCTACGAGCAGTACTGGCGCGTCTCCGTGGAGGGCGTGGATGGGGTGCCGCGCGGCGCCTCCATCCTCGTCGCCAACCACTCCGGCGCCCTGCCCTACGACGGCCTGGTGATGGCGCAGGCGCTCCTGCGCGAACGCCCGGATCTGCTAGAGACGCGCTGGCTGGTGGAGGATCAGGTCTTCCACGCGCCCATGCTCGGCACGCTCTTCAACCGCCTGGGCGCCGTGCGCGCCTCGCCGGAGAACGCGCTGCGGCTGCTCGACGAGCACCGGCCGCTCGTCGTCTTCCCGGAGGGCTACCAGGGCGCGAGCAAGCCGTTCGCGGAGCGCTACCGCCTCAAGCGCTTCGGCCGCGGCGGCTTCGTGAAGCTGGCCCTGCGCACCGGCGCGCCCATCGTCCCGGTGGCCATCGTCGGCGCGGAGGAGACGTCTCCGCTGCTGGGCCGCCTCCCGGGTGGCTTCCTCGGGTTCCCGTCGCTGCCGCTCACCGCGCCGGGCCCGCTGCCCGCCAAGTGGACCATCCGCTTCGGCGAGCCGCTGACCATGGAGGGCCTGTCCCCGGAGGACGCGGACGACCTGGGCGAAGTGCAGCGGCTCACCGAGCGCACCCGCGAGTCCATCCAGGGCATGCTCCAGGCCCTGCTGCGCGAGCGCCGCTCCGTGTTCACGGGCTGAAGGCGAGACACCCGGGGGCGTCAGCCGCAGACGCGGTTGCGCCCCTGGCTCTTCGCGGCGAAGAGGTGCTCGTCCGCCGTGCGCACCATCTCCGCGGGCTCGCGGTGGTGCGGCTCCAGCGCGGCCACGCCCATCGACAGCGTGACGGGGATGACCTGCTTGTCGAACTCGAAGCGCTGCCGCTCCACCAGCTTGCGCACCTTCTCCGCGAGCTGACGGGCGCCGGCCAGGTTGATCTCCGGCAGGAGCAGCGCGAACTCCTCACCGCCGTAGCGGGCGAAGACGTCCTCGCGCCGGATGCGCGTGCGCACCGTGGACGCCAGCTGCTTGAGCACCGAGTCGCCCGCCAGGTGCCCGTACGTGTCGTTCACGTCCTTGAAGTGATCCAGGTCGAACATCACCAGCGACAGCGTGCGCTCGTAGCGGCGGCTGCGGGAGATTTCGCGGTCCAGCTGCTCGTCGAAGTAGCGGCGGTTGTAGATCTGCGTGAGGCCGTCCATGGTGGTCAGCCGGTAGATCTCGTCGTGGTACGCCGCCTCGATGTTGCCGCCCGCGATGAACTTGAAGATGGTGCGGCCAATCTTCACCAGGTCGCCGTTCTGCAGCGACCGCGCCGACGACGCGACGTCGTCGTTGACGAACGTGCCGTTGGTGGACCCCAGGTCCTCGATGCGCACGCCCTTGGTGGTGTTGGTGATGCGCGCGTGGTTGCGGCTCACGGCTTCCTGATCAATCTGGATGTCCGCCTTGGACGACCGGCCGATCAGCGTCTCCTTGCGCGCCAGGTCGTACTTACGCCCCAGGTCCAGGCCGTAGATGACCACCAGCGCCGCGTCCAGGTTGACGGGGCGCTCGGAGATCTTCGAGATGACGGTGACCACCGTCTCCTTCTGGCCCATGAAGCCAAACGTATCACCGCGCAATTCGCGAAAGCGAATTCACGGCCGGAACGAGTGCCCCGCCAGGTCGCAGACGCACTGACACCCCAGCACGTCAGGGCACCCGCACCGTGCGAGCGGCGCTGACGGCGGGCCGCAGCGGCAACCCGAGCCCGTCCACCAGCGACGCCACCAGCGTGACCTCCATCCCGGAGCAGGCGGTGGGCAGGGAGAGCGCCACCTCGCCCGACCGCGTGGCCACGTCGCCGCGCACCCCCGAGAGGTCGCAGCCCAGGCCGCCATCGCGCACGGTGAGCAGCACCCCACCCTCGTCGCCATTGGCTGCGTCCGTCCCCACCTGGAAGCCGCCCACCCGCACGCGCACGGTGGCGCCGCGAGCCAGCGACGCGCCCTCGGCGGGCGCAAGCCACGTCACCTGGGGCCGGCCGTAGTTCAGCGTGGACGCGGCGCGCACCGACTCGGCGAGCAGTTCGGGCGCCATGCCCCCGGACTCCGCCAGCGCGGAGAGGTTCATCACACGGCCCTCGGACATGGCCACGTTCAACGCCTCCACCGACAGCGATGCGCGCGAACCCTCCGTGTCGCCCTGGAAGGTGCGGTCCTCCAGGCCCGAGGGAGGCAGGGGCAGGCGCACGCCAGTCACGGAGCGGCGGCTGTCCACCCAGACCGTCCAGCGCCGGCCAGCCGCGTTGGTGAAGGTCGCGCGCACGAGCGTCGCACCCAGCAAGGAGGTGTCCATGCGCCACTCGCGCGGCAGCAGGCCGTGCCACGGCGATGCGTCCGGGTTGTAGCGGGCGCCCTCCGGGATGCCGAGGAACGCGTCCGCGAGCGTCACCGGCGTCGTGCCCTCTGGATCGAAGTGGGGCGCATCCAGCGGGGTCATCACCGCGCTGGTGGCGCGGCCCACGGGCTCCTCACCGCCCAGCGCTCCCGACGACGCGACCGCGACCAGCCGGTACGCCTGTCCCTCCAGGCCGTGATGAGCCGGAGCCATGCGCACGCGCACGAGGCCCGGCGAGGACAACAAGGGCTGCGTGTCCGTGTTCGGATCCACCGGGTTGGCGTTGACGGCGGCGCCCAGGCCCAGCGGCACCGTGCCCTGTCCGGGCGCGGTCACCGAGCCCACCACCAGCGCGCGCGACAGGTAGCTGTCGCGGAAGCGCGGAAGCGGCGGGACGCGCACCACGAACGGGAAGGCCAGCGGCACCTGCTGGAAGTCCAGCGACGTGAGCGGCCCGCTGGGAGGAATCTTCCCCTCGATGGGCGCATGGAGGGGGAAGCGCACATCGCGCTGGACGGCGGAGGAGAACCGCCCGGACTGCGGCAGCGCGCGCGCCAGGAGCAGCAGCGGATCCGCGCCCGGATCCATCATCCCCGCCGGAAGCTCGCCGGACGGCACCTGCGCGGTGAGGGCCCAGGCAGTGCGAGTGCCACAGGTCCCCGAGCGCGTGGCCGTCTCCGGATCCGTTCCGTCCGCGAGGGCCGTGTCGCACACCCCGGAGATGCCCGGCACCTCCACGGACTCCGGTGGCAGGACGCCGAGCCCGTTCACCCAGACGCTGGCGGGCAACTGGAACTGGCGCGTCACCCCACGGAGCGTGAGGTCCACATCCCGGTCGGGCCCCTGCACCTGGGCGGAGGCCGACTCGGACAGGAGCCCCGGCACGGACAGCCCCGCCATGCCCAGGGACAGCGCGCCGCCTACGCCCACGGGCGCCAGGTGGGTGAACCGGGCGCGCACTCCGCCCACGCGGTCCGCCGGATTGCGGCGCAATGGCAAGCGCAGGTCCCGCGTGCCGGTCATGTCGTAGTTCGCCACGGTGAGGTAGCCGAAGTCCGGATGGAAGACGGACACCGTCGAATCGCTCCGGGACGCCAGCACGGCCACGCCCAGCGCATCCGTGGACTCGCGCGCCGTCGCGCCGCCCAGCGCGTCCGCCACCACCACCGAGGCCCCTTCCACGGGGTAGCCCGTGAGCGCGTCCGTCACCACCACCCGCACCTGCCCCGAGGCCGTGTGCGGAGGCAGCACGGTGACGCGCGCACGGCACGTGACGTTGCCCAGCCGGGCCTCCACCGCCTCCACCTCCGCGCCCGCCGACTCCAGCGTGAACGTGGCCCCGGAACCGGTGCCTCCGCCCTTCACGCGCGCGGACACGGCGGACCAGGCGAGCCCGTTCCGAGGGACGAAGGGCTGGCCCGTGACATCGGACATCCAGGCCTCGAAGCGCAGGGTGGTGCCCACGGTCGCGATGATGCGCTCGGGCACCACGCGGCAAGCCGCTACGGTGGACGACGGCGGGGGCGGCCTACAGGCGCCGTCGCGGCACAGCTCCCCGTCCTCGCAGTCACTGTCTCCGGTGCAGAGGGCGGGAACGCAGCGGCTGGCGTCACAGCGGCAGCCCAGCGCCTGCGACTCACAGGCGGCGATGGCGTTCACCTCTCCGCGGCGCCTCACCGCACAGTCGAGGTCCGTCCGGCACGAGGGCTCACAGCGCGACAGGGCGGTGTTGCAGAAGAACAGCGCCGGATCCCCGCAGTCCTGATCCACCGTGCAGAACGCGTCCGCCCAGCCCCCGTGGATGAACGGCGCCTCCATGTCGGACATCGCGCAGCCCATGGCGCACGCCAGCAGGCATGCGAGCACGAGGCCGGGGGACCGGACCGGATGGGGGATGGAACGCATGGGAACTCCGAGGGGGACCGGCCTTGCCCCGACCTTACAGGGGGAAGGCCCGCGACGCGACCGGCGATGGCACCGCGACCGCTTTCGCTGGAAGCATGGAACCGGGGCGGAACCGGGGTCCTGGGAAAATCAGACGGGCGGGCAGGCAAGTGTCAGTTGGCTTCCGTCGCCAGGGGTTCCAGAATCGGACCGACGATGGCACGCGCTGAACCGAAGACCTTGGAGAGCCTGCTGCCCCGGGTGCTGGCGCGCCTGGCGGGAGAGTCAGGCCGCGCGTCGTCGCTGATGCCGCTCTGGACCGCCGCGGTGGGAGAGAACATCGCGCGCCACAGCCGGCCGCACCAGTTGGACGGAAGCACGCTGATCATCACCGTGGAGAGCGCCGAGTGGGCCCAGGTCCTCTCCCGTCAAGCCGACTCCCTGCGTGAGCGGTTCAACGAGAAGCTGGGCGCTGGCACCGTGAAGGCGCTCGTCTTCCAACTGGAGTCGCGATGAGGCGCGCGCTCTTGGGCCTGCTGCTCGCGGGCGCCGCCGTCCTCCCCGCATCCGCCGCGCCGCCGTCCCCGGCGGTGGCCTCCGTGTCCGTTCCCTCTCAGGAGGGACAGGACAGTCCGCCCCCTGTCTCGGAGGAGACGCCCCGGGCCCAGGAGGCCCGGGCCCGGCTGCACGTGCTGCGCGAGTTCGAACGCGTGGGCCGCCGCGCCCCCACGAACGACAAGGCGCTGGAGGCCGCGGCCCGGAGGCTCGCGCGCGAGGCCCTGACCGAGTTCACCACCGGCGCCCCGGACCTGCTCACGTTGACGGAGGCGGTCAGCGACTCGGGCGCCGCGGATCCGTCCCCGAAGGTGCTGGTCATCCGCGCCTGGGTGCACTCGCACGCCATCGAGACATTCCTCGCCCGCACGGACTTCAACGACGAACGCGTGAGCCACTTCGGCGTGGGCGTGGCCTTCCTGGGCGAGCGCGCCGCGCTGGTGCTGCTCGTCGCGGACCGCAAGGCGGAGGTGCTCCCCTTCCCCCGGACCATCGCCAAGGCCGGGACGGAGAAGCGCGTGTGCGGCCGGCTCGTGCCGCCGCTGTTGAGCCCGCAGGTCTTCGTCACCCGGCCGGATGGCGAGGTGGAGGCCGTGGCCCTGAGCCGCGCGCCCTCCGGCACGAATGGCTTCTGCGCCCTGGTGGGCTTCGACACCCCCGGCAGCTACACCGTGGAGGTGGTGGGCCAGGCGAACGCGGGGCCGGAGGTGACGTCGCTGTTCCAAGTGCAGGTGGGGGCTCGTTCCGCGCGCGGCGGTCAGGAGTCCCAGCGCGAACCCACCACGCTGGCCGAGGCCCGCACCGCCCTCTACGAGCGAATCAACACCCTGCGCCGCGCGTACCAGCTGCCGGAGCTCACGCCCGACTCCACGCTGGAGGACGTGTCGCTGCGCTACAGCACGCGCATGGCGACGGAGGGCTTCTTCGCGCACATCGCGCCGGACGGCTCCACGCTCACCCGCCGCCTCCCGGAGGGCACGCGCTACGTGCGCGCCGGAGAGAACCTGGGGCTGGCGGCGGGCCCGCTCGCGGCGCACTTCGGCATCGAGCACAGCCCCGGCCACCGCAAGAACCTGATGGACCCCGCGTTCCGCTTCATGGGCGTGGGCGTGGCCTTCCAGAAGGTGGACGGCCGCGACCAGGCCATCGTCACGGAGGTCTTCACCGCGGCCTCGCCCGGCGCGGCGCTTCCAGCGGACCCGGTGTCGGATGTCTACGACGCGCTGTCCCGGCACCGCGCCACGCTCAAGCTGCCGCCCCTGGTGCGCAGCGAGGCGCTGGAGCGGCTGGCGCGCGACCACGCCCGCCGTGCGCAGGCGCAGGACGAGCCCACCGCGGGAGACGGCGACCCGTCCCCGCTGCACGAGCGGGTGTTCTCCGCGCTGCCGGACGCGGGCACCGCGTCAGTGGACTTCTTCGTCGTGGGAGACCCGGGCGCCGTGCCGGAGTCACGTAGCCTGGCCACGGCCACCTACACCCGGGTGGGTGTGGGGCTGGTGCGGGGCGACTCCAAGCGCTTCGGCCAGGGCCAGTACTGGGTGGCAGTCATCTACGCCGCGGTCCCCTGAAGCGGAGGCTTCGGAAGGGAACGTCGACGCGGACGCCGGCCACGACCGGGCTTCGGGCGTGACCGGGTGCAAGCTCGCGCGGGCCCGGTGGAACGGGCCCCATGTCAGACGTCCCGGTTAGACAGGACGGCGCTGCGTGGCGTACGCCTCAAGCCCCATCTGCGGAGGCGCGAGGTTGGCGTACATCGGGCACTTCATGCACGTGAACGACTGCCAGCCACGACGGACGGCCTCATCGAGGCAGTTGTCGTAGTGGTTGCAGTTCAGGTTGCGATGCGTCTCGACGCCTGCCCGCTTCGGGCCGGCTTCGGGATTGATGGTCTGCTGCAGATCGGATGGACACGGCTTCATGGAGCCTCCCCTATGAGCTGTTTCCCCCCCCGAGGTCTGTGTACGAGCAGTGCTACCGACGACAGGTCTTCCTGCGACAACAGGTCTTCCTGACACGACGGCGGTCCGGAGTAGCGCTCAACGGCGGCGCAACGTAAGGATTCCCTCCGGACAGCGCAACGGGCCGACAACCCCGCGGGACCAGCCCGTGGGCGCGGGATCTAGGGCTTGTCGGGCCGACTGTCAAACCGACCCCCGCCCACCTGGTGGGGAATGTCGACTGCAAACCTCTCGTTCCGAAGCCGCAAGGCCGCGAAGTGAAAGGAAGAACCACATGAGTTGGACCGGCTGGGTGGCGGGTTGGGTGACGGGGGTGGCGCTGGGGCAGTCCCCGGCGACGCTGGAGGCCGTCCGCCTGCACCGGTCCGACGCGGCGGCGCTCGCCCGGGCGGAGCTCGCCGCGTGTGAGCAGGCGAAGTGCCCGGACGCGGGCCGCCTGGGCCTGCTCGCCGGGACTCTAGTACTTTCGGACGGGGACGCCGTTCAGGCGCGGGACCTGCTCACCCGCCACGCGCCGCCCGCGCCCCTGGAGGCCTTCCACGCCTTCTACCTGGGCCAGGCGCGCTTCTACGCGGGCGACCCCAACGGCGCGGCGAAGGACTTCGAGCGGGCCCTGGAGAAGGCCTCCCCGGCCCTCGCCGTGCGCGCCCGCGCCCGCCTGGGTGAGTCGCTCCTGGACGCACACCGTCCCAAGGACGCGTCCCCGGTGCTGGAGTCCGCGGCGGCGGCGCAGCCCACCCCGGAGCTGCTCTTCCAGCGCGCCCTGACGCGCGCGGCCACCGGCAACGCGGCGGGCCTGCGGGCGGACCTGAAGACGGTGGCGCTGCGCTTCCCCACCCACCCCTACGCGGACGAGGCGCTGGAGCAGCTGGCCACGCTGAAGCCCGCGGTGAAGCTCACCCTGCCCGAACACCTCCAGCGAGCCCGGGGCTTTCTCTCCGACGGCGCGGCGGCGCGGGCCGAGGACGAGCTCCTGACCGCGGAGAAGCGGGGGCTGGTGAAGGGCGCTCCTGCCCAGGCACAGGTGGCGCTCCTGCGCGCGCAGGTGCTCTTCGCGCGAGGCAAGCGCGAGGAGGCGGAGAAGGCGCTCGCGGTGGCACGCAAAGGGCCGCCGGCCATCGCCGCGGAGGCCGCGCTGGTGGTGGCGCGCCGGGCGCTGCGCTCGGACGACAACGAGAAGGCGCGCAAGCTGATGGCGGCGCTGGACAAGGCCTATCCCTCTCAAGCGGCTGGTGAGGAAGGCGCGTTCTTCGCCGCGTGGTTGGATTTGCAGGGCGGCCGCTTCGAGGACGCGACGAAGTCCTTCGCTGACTACGAGAAGCGCTACAAGGGTTCGCGCCGCCGTGACGAGGCGATGTGGTTCCGCGCCCTCTCGCACATCCGGCTGGAGCAGTACGCCAAGGCGCGCCAGGCGCTGGACGACCTGGTGACGGCCTACCCGAAGACGAGCATGGCACCGCAGGCGCGCTACTGGCAGGCGCGCACGGAGGAGCTGGGCGGCGGCAAGCCGGCGACGTTGGGGCCTGCCTATGAAGCCGTCATCAGCGCGGCGCCCGCTTCATTCTACGCGCTGCTCGCCACGGAGCGGCTGCGCGAGCTGGGACGCACGCCGCCCGCGGCCTTCCCGCAGCCTCCGAAGCAGCTCACCCTGCCCCGCCCTCCGGAGCTGGAGCTGGCGGTGGCGCTGACGCGCGCGGGCCTCTTCCGCGATGCGGCGGACGAGGTGCAATCGCGCGTGTCAGGCCTGCGCGGCGCGGACCAGGCGCTGCCGTTCGCGCACGCACTGCTGCAGTTGGGCGAGTTCGGCCACGCGCACGTCGTGGCGGCGCGCTACCTGTGGGGCCGTGCCTTCGGGGCGAAGGCACCGGACGCGCTGGCCGCGTTCTACCCGCGCGCGTTCGCCCAGGCGGTGGAGACGGAGGCCACGCGGCAGGCGCTGGATCCGTTCCTCGTGTGGGCCATCATGCGGCGGGAGAGCGCCTTCCGCCCGGAGGTCATGAGCGCGGCGGACGCGCGCGGCCTGATGCAGATCATCCCGCCCACGGCGACGGAGATCGCGCAGAAGATGGCGGAGCCCGCGCCCGCGCCGGCGGACCTGTTCGCCCCGGAGCGCAACATCCGCTACGGCGCATGGTACCTGGCGCAGCTGATGAAGCGCTTCGCGCATCCGGCGCTCGCGGCGGCGGCCTACAACGCGGGCCCCAAGGCGGCGGTGCGCTGGACGCAGGAGCGCGGCACCCTGCCCCTGGACCTGTTCGTGGAGTCCATCCCGTACCGGGAGACGCGCGGCTACGTGAAGCAGGTGGTGGCGGACCTGTACCTCTACCACCGCTTCTACGAGAAGGACGGCACCCAGGCCCGGCTGGCCATGACGGTGCCCGCCCCCAGCACGGACGGCGTCAGCTTCTGACAGAAGGCCGTTGACGGCTCAGGCGCCGCGCCAGCACTGGCGGCGTGGACGCTCCGGCCCGGGCGGACGGCTTTCCGACGGACGCGGAGGGTACGGACGTCAGGTGCCGCGCGAGGCCCGGCGGCTCGGACGCTCCGGCCTGGGAGGACGGCTTCCGATGGACGTGGAGCGTGCGGACGTCAGGTGCCGCGCGAGGACCGGCGGCGCGGATGCTCCGGCCCGGGCGGACGGCTTCCGACGGACGCGCAGCGTGCGGACGTCAGGCGCCGCGCGTTGCCCGGCGGCGCTCGATTTCGTGCTCCAGCGACTGGACCACTTCCGACAGCGGCAGGCTGCTGGAGTCCACGTGCACCGCGTCGTCGGCGGGCTTCAGGGGCGCGACCTCGCGACCGGTGTCCGCGGCGTCGCGGCGCGTCTGGTCCTGGAGAACGCCCTCCAGGCTGCTGTCCACGCCCTTCTGGAACAGCTCCTCGAAGCGGCGGCGCGCGCGCACTTCCGGGTTCGCCTGGAGGAAGAACTTCACGTCCGCGTCCGGGAACACCACCGTGCCGATGTCCCGGCCCTCCAGGATGGCGCCCGACGATGCCTCCAGGGCCAGCCGCCGCTGGAGCGCGAGCAGCCCCGCGCGCACCACCGGCCGCCCGGACACCTGCGACGCGCCCATGGAGATGGGCGGCGTGCGGATCTCCGACGACACGTCCTCGCCGCCCAGGAAGACGTGGTTCTCCTCACCCACCACCTGGAAGTGGATGCGCACGCGCCCGAGCAGCTCGCCCAGCTTCGCGTCGTCGTCGAACGCGATGCCCTCGCGCGAGGCCATCAGCGCCACGCAGCGGTAGATGGCGCCGGTGTCCACCAGCGCGAACTCCAGCCTCCGCGCGAGCAGCTTGGACACGGAGGACTTGCCCGCCCCTGCCGGCCCGTCGATGGCGACGATGAACGGACGCGTGCTCATGACAGGACCTCCTTCAGCGCCGCCACACACCGGGCATTCTCCTCGGGCGAACCCACGGAGATGCGCAGGCAGTTCGGGTGGCCGTTGCCCGCCATGGGCCTCACGATGACGCCCCGGCGCAAGAGCTGCTCGTACACCTCGGCGGACGGACGGTGGCAGTCCACGAAGACGAAGTTCGCGTGGCTGTCCGTCAGCGTGAGCCCCAGCTTCGGCAGCGCTTCTCCGTAGAAGCGCAGGCCCACGCGGTTGTTCTCACGCGTGCGCTTCACGTGCTCCGAGTCCTCCAGCGCCGCCATGCCCGCCGCCTGCGCCACCGTCGTCAGGTTGAACGGCATGCGCGTGCGGTGCACGTAGCCCGCGAGCTTCGCGTCCATCACCGCGCTGCCCAGGCGGATGCCGGCCAGCCCGTGGATCTTGCTGAAGGTGCGCAGCCCCACCAGGTTCGGGTGCGAGTGGAACAACTCCACGGCGCTCGCGTAGTCGGGCCAGTCCACGAACTCCGCGTAGGCCTCGTCGTGGATGACGAACACGTCCTTCGGCACCGCCGCCAGGAACTTCTCCAGGTCCTTGCGCCCGAACGTGGTGCCCGTGGGGTTGTCCGGGTTGGCCAGGAACACCATCCGCGTGCGCGGCGTGACGGCGCGGGCCATGGCCTCCAGGTCGTAGCGGAAGCCCTCGCGCATGGGCACCTCCACGAACGCACGGCCGTGCGCCTGCGCGGAGATGCGGTACGCGGGGAACGAGCCCTTGCACAGGAGGATCTCCTCCTCGGGCGTCGTGAACGTGCGCATCAACAGCTCGATGAGCTCGTTGGAGCCGCTGCCCAGCACCACTTCCTCCGGCTTCACGCCCAGGTGCGCGGCCAGCTTGCGCACCAGGTGGAAGCTGGTGGCGTCCGGGTACAGGTGCACCTGCGCGGCGGCGTTGCGCATGGCCTCCACCGCGCGGGGCGACGGGCCCAGCGGGTTCTCGTTGGAGGCCAGCTTGATGACGCCTTTGAGGCCGTACTCCCGCTCGGTCTCCTCGATGGGCTTGCCCGGAACGTAGGCCTTGAGCGTCTCGACGTAGGGAGGAACGAGCGGTCGCATGGAGTGTGAACCTCTACTTGCCGGAGTACATGCCGAGTGCGCGGAACTTGTCGTAGCGGTCGCGCACCAGCGCGTCCGGATTCAGCTCCGCCAGCTGGCCCAGGTGCTTGCGCAGCGTCTTGCCCAGCGCTTCCGCCGCCTTGGCCGGGTCGCGATGCGCGCCGCCCGGAGGCTCCGGAATCACCTCGTCGATGATCTTCATCTCCAGCAGGTCCGGCGCCGTGGGGCGCATCGCGTCCGCGGCCTTGTCCGCCTTGGTCGCGTCGCGGAAGAGGATGGAGGCGCAGCCCTCCGGGGAGATGACGGAGTAGACGCTGTTCTGGAACATCAGCACGCGGTTGCCCACGCCGATGGCCAGCGCGCCGCCGGAGCCGCCCTCGCCCACCACGGTGGAGATGATGGGCACGCGCAGCCGGCTCATGACCTCCAGGTTCATGGCGATGGCCTCCGCCTGGCCGCGCTCCTCCGCGCCGATGCCCGGATACGCGCCCGGCGTGTCCACGAAGGTGAGGATGGGCTTCTCCATCCGCTCGGCCAGCTCCATCAGCCGGCGCGCCTTGCGGTAGCCCTCCGGGCGCGGCATGCCGAAGTTGCGCGCCATGTTCTCCTTGGTGTTGCGCCCCTTCTGGTGGCCGATGAGCATCACCGTCTTGCCATCGAAGCGCGCGAAGCCACCGACGATGGACGGGTCCTCGCCGAAGTGGCGGTCGCCGCACATCTCGAAGAAGTCCGTGAAGAGGTAGTGGACGTAGTCCAGGAAGTACGGGCGCGCGCTGTGGCGCGACAGCTGCACCACCTGCCAGCGGGTCAGGTCGCTGAAGATCTCGGTCTGGAGCTTCTTCGCCTTCTTCTCCAGCTTGGAGATTTCGGAGGAGAAATCCACGGTGCCGCTGGTGGAGAGGACCTTCAGCTCCTCGATCTTCTTCTCCAGCTCGATGAGCGGGCGCTCGAAGTCGAGCGCGTAGCCAATGCCGGTTGCCATGGCGCCGAACTAGCACCAGGGTTCAGGCCTTTCAACGCGCAAGCGGTTACGCACCCCCCTGGAATGTCCAGGAGGTCCGCCCGTCTGGAGCCACATGGTCCTCGCCCTCTCCCTGCTGGCCCTGACGCTGTCCGCCGCTCCGGCCGCGCCTCCTTCCGGCCGGGCCCTCAACACGCAGGGGTTCCGGCTGTACCAGTCCGGCCGTTATCCAGAGGCCCTGGAGAAGTTCCAGGCCGCTGCCCAGGCCACCCCGGACTACGCCCTGGCCCACTACAACGCCGCGGCCACCCTGGGCCTCCTGCGCAAGCAGGGCAAGGTGTGCGAGTACAGCGCCCACCGCGACGTCATCGTGGAGAAGCTGGCCACCGCCGTGCGCCTGGACGCGCGCCGCCTCCAGCGGGCGAAGGAGGACCGGGACCTGGACGTCATCCGGGACACGCTCGGCTGGCAGAAGCTGCTGGGGCGCACGCCCCAGAAGGAGGCCGACGTGCCGGCCCTCCTGCGGGCGGTGTCCTGGTACGGCCCCGGCGTGGGCGTCTACGGCACCGTCCGTGCCCTGAAGTTCCAGGACGGGGGCCGCGTGGAGCTGTGGAAGCGGGACGTGGACGACTCCGGCACGCCCCGCGAGTCCCGGACCCCGGGCACGTACACCGTCAAGGGCCGCACGGTGGAGGTGAAGCTCCCTAACGCCGCGCCCGTCACCGGAACCCTCAGCGAGGCGGGCGCCCTCACCTTCCCGGAGCCCCTGGGCGGCTTCACCGACAGCCCGTCGGAGTGCGACGCCTGAGGCCAAGTGACGTCCCGTGCACGCCTACCCGCGTCCAGGGGACACCGCCCTGGCGCGCCTGCCTGCCGGTGAGCACCTTGCTCCTGTAGCCGAGGGGGGAAGCCGTGCATCGACTCAACGCCAGACACTGGGGGCTGGCCGCCATCATCGCGGTCGCGCCCTTCATCCTCGCCTTCGTGCTGGGAGCCTCGGCGCCCCAGCTGCTGGAGCCGGTGCTCGGCACGCCGGTGGGTGGGCTGAGCTGGGGACTGGCCACGGTGTTGGGACTCGTGGGCGGTGCCCTCTTCGCGCGCATCCTCGCGGCGCTGCAGCGCCCGCGCATCCAGGCATCGCCGGTGCTGCGGGTGCTGGGCACGGTGGGCGGCGCCAGCGTGGTGGTGGCCCTGTGCATCGTGCCAGCGGTGGCGCTGATGCTCCTGGGTCCGGGCTGGGTGCTCCATCAGCACCTTCAGGTGCCGGCGGCCCGGACGGTGCGCTCACTCGAGGCGACCGCCGTGGACCTGCTGGGCCAGGCGCGCCGGGCGAATCCCCACCGGCTGCCCCTGTCCCTGCTCCTGCCGGGCCCCCGCTGAGGAGCCCGGCGCGGCGGAAGACTCAGGCCGCCTTGACCTTCGCCGGCGGCGCGGACAGCGCGTACCAGGCGGTGCGGAACGCCTTCAGCTCGCGCAGCCCCGCGGGGTGACGGCCCAGCGCGGGCGCCATCGTCACGGGCAGGCCAATCTTCTTCTCCATGGCCTTGGCCGCGTTCAGCTCCAGCTTGCGGCGGTTCTCGCACTTCTCGCAGGTGGACTTGGGGCCCACGCGGTTGACGAGCACCCGCTCCACCTGGAGCTTGCGCTCCTTGAGGTACTCCACCAGCCGCTCCGTGCGGGTCGACGCCAGGTCCTCGCCGCGCGTGACGACCACGAAGCGCGACTCGCTGGGGGACGCCAGCGCGTCCTCGAAGCGCTTCACGTGCTTGAGCATCGCCGCCAGGTCATCCGCCAGCTCGCCCAGGCCCTTGGCGCGGTGCTTGTTGAGGATGCCGTGCAGCGCGCCCAGCCACGTCTTCGCCGTGTCCGCCAGCTCCACCACGCGCACGTTCGTCACCTGCGGCGACGAGTCCACCACGATGCGCTTGAACCGCTCCTGCACCAGCGCGTCCGTCAGCACGGACATGGCCGCCAGCTCGTCGATGCCCGGGGGCGCGCACTCCAGCAGGTTGCGCAGATAGAGCAGGTCCGCCGGCACGTCGTTGCCCGCCTTGGGCGCGCCCTCGAAGGCCTTCTCCGCCTTCTCCTTCAGCCGCTTGCGCAGGGCGTTGAACCAACCCGCCATGTCCAGCTCGCGCGCGTACAGGCCCTTGGTGCCCTTCACCTGCGTCTCGGTGTCCGTCAGGCGGCTCTGCAGCACGTCCGACAGCGAGTGCGCGGGATCCGTGGAGATGAGGAGCACCGGCCCCTCCTTCTCCGTCAGCGTCACCGCCGCGGCGGCCGCGCAGGAGGACTTGCCCACCCCGCCCTGCCCCACGAAGAAGATGAGCCGCGTGGGCGGCAGCGGAGGCGCCGCGATGGGAGGCATGGACGGGGCGCGCACCAGCGCCGGAGGCCCTTCAGCCGCGCTGAACTCCAGCGCCTTGGTCTCCTTGCCCGCCGCCCACTCCTTGGCGAACTCCTTCAGCCCGTCCAACCCCCGGGGCGCCACCTCGCGGCGGCCCAGCAGGTTCACGGGCACGGTCTTGTCCAGCGCCTGGTACTTGCGCACGTGGGGGGCCTGCAGACCCCGGCGGCCCTGACACGCCGGACAGCCCTCGTGGTCCTCCACCTGATTGACCACCACCTCCGTCACCGGCAGACCGCGCTCGCGCAGCTGGGTGAAGTACATGCGCGTCTGCGCTTCCGGCACCGGCTCAGCGAGCGTCACCAGGTGGAAGGCCGTGCGCGCGGGGTCCTTCAGCAGCGCCAGCAGCTTCTCCGCCTTCTGGCCCACCTGATCCAGGAAGCCGGCGGGAGTCGCCTCCGCCGCGGCGGCGGCCTTCTTGCCCTTTCCGCTGGGGGCCGGGGCGGCGCGGTCCTGGCCCGCCTTCACGAAGCCCAGGAACTTGCGCAACTGCGCCGGCATGTCGAACAGGCGCAGCGTGTGGCTGGTGGGCGCCGTGTCCACCACGATGCGATCGTAGTCGCCGGAATCCAGGAGCTCCACCACGTGGAAGAGGGCCACCAGCTCCTCCAGCCCAGGCACCGCCTGCTGGTAGAGCTTGCCCATCTCCTCGTCCGACAGGTGCGTGCCCTTCACCGCCGCCTTCGCCAGCGCCGGCAGGTACTCCGCCAGGAACGGCTTGAGCAGCGCGGGCGGGTTCAGCTCCGCGCCGAAGAGGCCGCCCTCGCCCTTGCCCGCCTGGAGCTTGGTGGGCTTCGCCGGCAGCTTCTTCTTCACGAGGTCCGACAGGGACTGGACCGGATCCAACGAGACGACCAGCACCCGGTGCTTGGGCACTTCTTCGGAGAGCCTCACCGCGTACGCTGCCGCAAGCGTGGTCTTGCCGACCCCGCCCTTGCCGCCGAAGAAGTGAAGTACTCTCGCGTCGCTCATTGCGTTGTGGCCTTCCTTGTGCCCCCCCGGCGGCACCCCAGATGACTCACGTCGGACGACCGCACCATGGGGGGCGGACGTGGCCCGAAATGAAACGTCCCGGCCGGGCCCTCACCAACGGGTGGGAGAGGCCGGATGATCCCCCGTCCAGGGGGGAAAAGTCAAGAATTGACAGGGGTTTTCGAGACCTCCCCCGCCCGCTTAAGCCGGCTTGGGGAGGCCCCGTGCGCGCTCTCCAGGAGCCCTGCCAAGGGCCCGGAATCCGGGCCTTCTTGCCTACCCATCAGGTCAGCGGCAGGCAGCCGCCAGGCCCCGACGGGGCGCGGATCAGCGGGTCAGGAAGCTGCTGGCGCTCATGGGGCCGTCGTTGCCCTGTCCACCCAGAGGGCTGCCGCCACCCGGGGTGCCCTGGGCACGGTTCTCCGCCGCGTAGCGGTTGAGCTTGTTGTAGAGCGTCTTCTCGCTCACCCCCAGCACCTCCGCCGTGCGGGCCTTGTTGTTCCCGTTCCGCTGGAGGCTGCCCAGGATGTACTCGCGCTCCACGGCGTCCAGGCTCAGGCCGAACGGCAGCTTGAACGTGTGGCGCTCCGGGCTCTTGCCTGCCATGTCGGGCGGCAGGTGCTCGCGGGTGATCAGCTCCCCGTCGCAGAGGATGACGGCGCGCTCCACGGCGTTGCGCAGCTCGCGGATGTTGCCCGGCCAGTCGTAGTTCTTGAGCACCTCCATCGCTTCCGGGTGCACGCCGGAGACGCGCTTGGCGGAGTCCCCGCGGAACTTGTCCACGAAGTGCTGGACCAGGATGGGCACGTCGTCCCGGCGCTCGCGCAGGGGCGGCAGGTGCAGCTGGAACACGTTGAGGCGGAAGTAGAGATCCTCGCGGAAGCGCTGGTTCTTGATCTCCTGCTTCAGGTCGCGGTTCGTGGCGGACAGCACGCGCACGTCCACTTCGATCTCCACCTTGCCACCCAGGCGGCGCAGGCGGCCCTCTTCCAGCACGCGCAGCAGCTTGGCCTGCAGGTCGATGGGGATCTCACCCAACTCGTCCAGGAAGAGCGTGCCGCCGTGGGCCATCTCGAACACGCCCGGGCGGCGCTGATCCGCGCCGGTGAAGGCGCCGCGCTCGTGGCCGAAGAGCTCGGACTCAATCAGCGTCGCGGGGATGGACGCGCAGTTGATGGCGATGAAGGGCTTGTCGCGGCGCAGGGACAGGTTGTGCACCGTGCGAGCGACCACTTCCTTGCCCGTGCCGGACTCGCCGCTGATGGAGACGCTGGCCTTGGAAGGGGCCACCTTCTCCATCATCTCGATGACCTTGCGCATCCCGGTGGAGCCGGCGATGAGGTCCGTGGAGCCCAGCTGCTTGAGGCGGCGCCGGAGCGTCTGCACCTCGCGCATGGTCTCCTTCTTCTCCAGCGCGCGGTCGATGCAGACCTTGAGCCGCGCGGTGTCCAGCGGCTTCACGATGAAGTCGTAGGCGCCCTCGCGGATGGACTCCACGGCGGTGTCGATGGTGCCGCGGCCGGTGAGGAACACGACCGGGCAGTCCGGCAGCTCCTCGCGCAGGTTGCGCAAGAGCCACAGGCCATCCGTCTCCGGCATGGCGAGGTCCGACAGGACGACGTCGGGCCGGAACTCACCGGCCTTGCGGAGGGCGTCATGCCCGTCGAACGCGGTCTCGACCTTGTGACCCCAGGCGGACAGCATCTCCGCCAGGGCCTCGCAGGTCTCACGTTCGTCATCCACGGCCAGGATTCGTGCGCTGCCCAAGGTGAAAACCTCCACTGCGATGAAGCGTGATGAAACCGGATGGAAGACCGACCGCGCCCGAAGGGGAGAACCTCAGGTGCGCGGGAACACGAGGCGGCACGTTCCCGCCTCCACGAAGAACTCGATGCCCAGCTGGGCCGCGCGGAGCGTCAGCGCGGCCACGGTGTCCGACGCTCGCTCGGGCGCCGAGGAGCCGTCCGCGACCTCCAGCACCGCGTTCGGCCCTTCCGCGCGGACCGAGACGACCACCGTGGAGCCGGACTCCGCGCGATGGAAGGCGCGCATCAGCACCTGCACCAGGAAGAAGCCCAGCTCGGTGGTGTCCTCCAGGTGGGCCTGCACGTCCGGCTCTATGTCGCGCTGGACCTGGAGGCGGCGCCGGCGGCTTTCATGGCCCAGCACGTCCAGGGCCTTGCCGGTGGCGTCCGACAGCGGCGCGTCCCCGGAGGGGCCCGCTCCGCGAAACACGATGAAGTCCGAGAAGAGCTTGAGCAGGCCGTCCACGCGGGCGATCTGCTCGCGCATCGCCTTGAGGTTCTTCTCCTGGGTGGCCGGCACCTGGCCGGACTCGCCCTTGAGCTTCTCGGAGAGCACCTCGAGATGGATGGCGAGCGCGTTGAGCGGGTTGCGCACGTCGTGCAGCAAGCTGTCCATCAAGGGCGGAACCGCGTCGTAGCGGGCCGCGCCCACCACCGGGTCCGACACTTCCTGGACAGAAGGCACACTGATAGCCATGAGAGATGAGTTAACCACCTGGAACTCCTAGGAATTTCCGTCGCCCCACCCCCGCCGCCGCCCTACCGAGCCAGGATTTAGGGAGCACCCCAGGGATCGTCAACCCTGGGTCGGTAATTCTTGCCGGAGTTCTAAAATTCCCGTGTCGGAACAGCCACTTACGACCTCTCGCAAGTGTCATTCAACGAACGGGAACCCCATCCCGGGCGATCAGCGTGTCCAGGGGTTGTCCACCCCCGGACAGCGCGTCGGCCCTCAGGTCCCGGTGGCGGGCGAGGGCGGCTGAGCGGCGGCGCCCACGCCCACGAGCTGGAGGCCCAGCCGGGCCGCGTACTCGAAGATGCGCGGGTCCCGGTAGAACTCGCCAAAGACGATGCGGGTGCAGCCGCTGTTGGCGATCAGCTTGAAGCACGGCCAGCAGGGGCTGGCGGTCGTGTAGATGGTCGCCCCGTCGATTCCGACGCCGTTCTTGGCGGCCTGGATGATGGCGTTGGCCTCCGCGTGGACGGTGGCCACGCAGTGGCCGTTCTCCATCATGTGGCCCACTTCATCGCAGTGGGGCAGGCCGCGGATGGCGCCGTTGTAGCCGGTGGACAGGATGGTCTTGTCCCTCACCAGCACCGCGCCCACGTGCTTGCGGTCGCAGGTGGCGCGCGTGGCCACCTGCTGGGCGATGTCCATGAAGTACTGATCCCAATTGCCCCGAGCGGACATGCGCGTGAACCCTCCAGCGAAAGAGCCCGCAGCTCTAACGCTGGATCAAGCCCGCACCAATTTCTCGGTCCGGGGCCGTTGGATCAGCGACTCGCCGTCTTCTGAGGCCCCGCACCCTCCGCGTCCGCGGAGCGCTCCAGCAGCCGGCCGAAGCCCTTCGCCTGGAGGAAGCCGCGCACCTTGGCGCTGGGCGCGGCGAACGTCTCGCCGGGCATGGGCACGTCGAAGCTGAAGTTCTGGGAGGCGACCTCGAAGTCCACCTTCGCGGTGCGGTAGCCCTCCACGATGGCCAACAGCCTCCCCGTCTCGATGCTGAAGATGCCACCGCCGGAGGCCCCGTAGCCGATGGGCGCGTCCGTCTTCAGCATGCGCGGGTGCTTCGTCTCCTTGTCCCACTCCACCTGGGACACCATGCCTCCGGAGATGGACAGCGCGCGGCCGTACGGGGACGCCGCCACCACCACGTCCTCGCCCGGCTCCGGTTCGTCGTCCGCGGCCAGCTCCGCCACGGGCCACGTCACGCCCGTCACGCGCAGCAGCGCCAGGTCCACGTCCGGCACCTGGCCCGTGGCCACCACCTCCGCCAGGTACTCGTGCGTCTCCGCGCGCCGGTCCAACACGACCTTGAGCACGGGGTCCTTCAGGTCGCCCTGCTCCACCGCGTGCGCGTTGGTGAGGACATAGCTGACGGGCCCGGCCTCACCGGCCTCCGTGCCAATGACGACGCCCGACGCCGAGCGGCGCACCTTGCCGTCCTCCGTCGTCACCAGCCGCACGTTGAGCGGGAGGATGCGCCGCACCATCGCCTTGCGCGTGGGCTGCGGCGTGGGCTCGGGCCGGGACAGCGCCCGCTCCACCCGGAGCGGAGCCTGCGTGTGCGTCGCGACCGGAGTGTCCTCGGAGGACTGCGACGGGGCACCAGCGCACGACACGAGGGCCCACAGGAGGGGGGTGCCCAACAGCAACCGGTTCATCAACACTCCAGGCGCAAGGATGAGGAGGGACGAAAAGACGACGACACACGCGCAACTCGGTGCGAAGCCGCATCATCCCGAGCCCTGGCCCGGATTGGGAAGCAGACGAGCAGGCATCGGCTTCCTGGATGCCTGCCCTCCGCCACCCGTCAGGTGTAGCGCTGACGCATCAGGAACAGGATGGCGTCCTTCGCGCAGAACTCGCAGTAGCCGTAGCGCTCCGCCATCGTCTTCAGCGTGTCCTGCACCTGAGTCTGCTCGCGCGAGGAGAGCTGGTTGCGGTCCTCGGAGAGGTACTTGAGGACGTTCTCCTTGTTCTTGCGCAGCACGCGCTTGCGCTCCTCGAAGTAGTGGTCGCGCAGGCGCTTGAACATGTCCGGGAAGATGCGCGGGTAGTCCATGGCGCCGTCCGGGTTGTCCAGCCGGTGCGCGCCAATGCTTGCAATCAGCCCGCGGCGGAAGTCCGCGGGGGCCTCGCCCTGCGGCATCACGATGGCCTCCACCTCCGCCATGCGCGCCTCGTCCGGCTTCTCCGATTCGCCCGTCACGCGGTTGCGCATCTTCTCCCCGCGCACCCAGTGGCTGACGCTCTGGATGTAGCGCTCCACCAGCTCGCGGTACTGGCCTTCCGACACCAGACCCATGGAGTCGCGCACCTCCGAGTCCACGCGGTCCAGGTACGTGCCCTCCACCACGCGCACGAACGTTTCGTGATCGTGGTAGCCGTCCATCACCTCCTGGAGGAGGAACTCGTAGACGCTCTTGTCCTTGCAGAGCGCGTGCAGTTCCTCCAACACCGCCAACGCGTGGAGGCACTTGAAGTCGGGGTTCTGCGCGGCGTTGAAGAGGGCCGTCTTGATTTCGCGCGCGCTCGCGCCGGAGCGCCCCTCGTAGTTGGGGTACGCGTCGGACTCCTCGTACATCTCCTCGCGCAGCTTGAGCAGCTCCTTGGTGTTCGCGGAGGACAGCCGCGCGGGCACGCCCGCGTCCTGGTACAGGTGCAGCTTCTCCACCGGCGCCACCTGCTCCACCAGCGGCTTCACGTTGGCCGGGTAGCGGTCCGGGATGGGCTTCTTCAGGCGCGTGAGCACCGCCCACATCGCGGCCACCTCCGTGGCGTGCGGCGCCACGTGCTTGCCCACGGATGTCGCGGTGATCTGCGCGTCGTAGATCTCCTGCTCGACCTTGTAGCGGCGCAGGTACGGCACGCGCACCAGCTCGATGCGGCCCTTGAACGACGCGAAGTCCGGCAGCTCCTTGAACGCGTTCAGGTGCTTCTCGTTGGAGGACGCGATGAGCACCTCGTCCAGCTGGAGCACGAAGGGCTCCAGGGGCACCTCGCCCGTCTCACTGAAGCCCAGCAGGTACTTGAAGGCCTCCAGCGGGCGCTTGAGCAGGTCCGCGTACTCGATGAGGCCGCGGTTGGCGTGCACCAGCGGACCGTGCGGCTCGAAGAGCACCGTGCTGTGCAGCGCGGCCGGCATGTTGAGCTGGGTGCGGTCCGCGGAGATCTGCTGCGCGGCGGCGTCCACGCTCATCTGCGGCTCCACCGTCACCGTGCCCACCTGGTAGCGGCGTGACACGTAGAAGCGCTCCACCTGCACGTGGCGCAGGACCTTGAGGTAGTCCCCACCGTAGGAGTTGAGCAGCGCGGTGTAGATGCGGCGGCACTTGGCGCACAGCTCGCCGTCGCGCACGTAGTCGGACAGGATGAAATCCCCCGTCGACCCGTCACCGTTGCCCAGCCCCTTCTTCTTGAGCGCACCCTCCAGCAGCGCCTTGCGCTCCGTGGGGGGCACCGCGAACAGCGGATGGTCGCGCAGCTCACAGGGCATGCGCAGGTCCAGGGCCTCCGCGTCCAGGTGGGCGTACGTGGTGAGCTCACCCTCGGCGGTCTTCGCGCCCGCGCGCTCGCCGAAGCCGATGGAGCCCTTGATCAGCTTCTCCGACGGGAAGACCCACGCGATGCGGTAGAGGGCCCCTTGAGGCTGACGGGAGTAGTCCTCCATGCCCTGCTTCAGCGCGTTGACCAGGCTGGACTTCGCGCTGCCGTTGGGGCCGTGCAGCATGATGAGCTTGTTGATGCGGCCGGCGCGCACGAAGTTGCCCAGGATGCGGTAGAGGGCGTTCTGCACCTCCTCCTGCCCGGCGACGCGGCCGTCATGTTCCGCGGACGGGACGTCGAAGACCTTGAAGCGCCGGATGGTGCCGGTGGGGTGCGGCACCATCTCCGTGCCGTAGTGGTCCATCACGTCCCGCAGGTACTGCGCCGCGTTGCGCGACTGGCCCTTCGGGTCCGTGAAGAA
The DNA here is from genome assembly GCF_003668935.1 of Corallococcus sp. AB032C. Classification (NCBI taxonomy): domain Bacteria; kingdom Pseudomonadati; phylum Myxococcota; class Myxococcia; order Myxococcales; family Myxococcaceae; genus Corallococcus; species Corallococcus sp. AB032C. The sequence goes on from NZ_RAWP01000032.1 coordinate 25,491, forward strand.
GAGCGACAGGTACTCCTCGAAGGACAGGATGGACCGGTTCTTGACGAAGTCGGCGCTGACCTGTGCGCCCACCTCCTGCAGATAGCCCTTCGCTTCCACGGCGGCTCCCCTCTGTGGATGGGTGGTCTCTCGGATGTAGCCACGGCGCTTCGCCGTCGCATGTGAACCCCTGGGGCTGACCTTCGTTCCCGGCCCTTGGGATGTAAAGCGACCCGCCCTGCCCTCGCGGGCGGTGTGTTCGGGGTCGCGCGCTTGGATGCCGGCCGTGTCCCACCCGACCAGGCGGGCGGCCCGGGGTGGAAGGTCCAGGCGCGCTGGAAGTTTGAGGACGTCCGTCGGATGACGGATGGTTCGCGATTCGCGGACCCGGGACGGGTGAGATACGGTCCCGGCAAGCCACACCCCATCCGCCGCAACGCCTCACCCGGAGCCCACACGCGATGCACAAGGAGCCCATCATCGGCATCGACCTCGGCACGACGAACTCGTGCGCGGCGATCGTCGAGGACAGCGGGAACGTCAAGCTCATCCCCTACAAGGGCGGCGAGTACACCATCCCCTCCATCTTCGCCATCGACGACAAGGGCAACGAGCTCATCGGCTTCGAGGCGAAGCGCCAGTGGCAGCTCAACCCGCGCAACACCGTCTACGGCTCCAAGCGCCTGGTCGGGGTCAACTTCAGCAGCGACGTCGTCGGCACGATGAAGAAGGCCGTCGCGTACAACATGCGCGCCGGCACCAAGAACGACGTCACCCTGGACGTCGGCAAGAAGGAGTTCACGCTCCAGGAGATCAGCGCCAAGATCCTGGGGAAGATCCGCGACGTCGCCGCCAACTACCTGAAGACGCCCATCAAGCGCGCGGTGGTGACGGTGCCCGCGTACTTCAACGACCGGCAGCGCCAGTCGGTGAAGGACGCCGGCAAGCTGATCGACCTGGAGGTGGTGCGCATCATCAACGAGCCCACCGCGGCGGCGCTCGCCTACGGCGTGGGCAAGACGTTGAAGGAGAAGGTCGTCATCTACGACCTGGGCGGCGGCACCTTCGACGTCTCCATCATCGAAATCCGCGACCGCGTCTTCGAGGTGAAGGCCACCGGCGGCGACGTGTTCCTGGGCGGCATCGACTTCGACAACGCCATCATCCACCACGTCCTCAAGGACTTCGCGGCCAAGACGGGCATCGACCTGGCCACGGATCCGGTGGCCATGCAGCGCATCAAGGACCTGGCCGAGCGCACGAAGATTGACTTGTCCGCGCGCGAGGAAGTGCCCTTCAACATCCCCTTCATCACGATGACGGCGCAGGGCCAGCCGCTGAACATCGAGATGAAGTTCACGCGCAAGATGCTGGAGCAGCTGACGAACCAGCTGGTGGACCGCACCCTGCAGATGGTGGCGCGCGTGCTGGTGGACTCGGGCCTGTCCACCAAGGACATCGACGAAGTGATGCTGGTGGGCGGCCAGACGCGCATGCCCGTCGTGCAGGACCGGCTCACCAAGTTCTTCGGCAAGCCGCCCAGCAAGGGCGTGCACCCGGACGAGGCGGTGGCCATTGGCGCGGCGCTCTACGCGCACTCGCTCGAGGACAACACCAACCTGCGCATCCAGCTGTTGGACGTGATTCCCATGGCCATTGGCCTGGAGCGCGGCGACGGCGGCTTCCACGTCGTCTTCCCGCGCAACGCGTCCATCCCCAACGCCAAGCAGCTGCTGGCCACGACGAGCATCGACAACCAGACCGAACTGGCGATGCGCATCTACCAGGGCGACCACGACACGGTGGCGCGCAACGACCTGCTGGGCGAGTTCACCTTCTCCGGGATCATGCCCGCCAAGGCCGGCACGGTGAACGTGGAGATCATCTTCGACGTGAGCGTGGAGGGCATCCTCACCATGCGCGCGAAGGACCCCGCCACCGGCCGCGAGATGAAGACCACGGTGCGCGTCACGCAGAACTGAAGCACCTGGCGCCAGAAACACCACGGCGCCCCTGCCTGCGTGAGGCGAGGGGCGCCGGATGGAATCACAGACCGTCTGGGGGAAACCTCAGGCGGTCTTCTTTTCCTTCTCCATGACGATCTGCGGAGGCTCGTGCTTGGTGATCACCTGTTCGGTGATCTTGCACTCCTTGACGCCCTCGCGGAACGGCACGTCGTACATGATCTCCAGCATGGCGTCCTCCATGATGGCGCGCAGGCCTCGCGCTCCGGAGTGACGGCGCATCGCCTCGCGAGCGATGGCGCGCAGCGCTTCCTTGGTGAAGGTGAGCTTCACCTTCTCGATCTCGAACATCTTCTGGTACTGCTTCACCAGGGCGTTCTTCGGGATCGTGAGGATGGTGACGAGGTCATCCTCCTTCAGGTCGTTGAGCGTCGCGATCATCGGCAGACGGCCGATGAACTCCGGAATCATTCCGAACTTCATCAGGTCTTCCGGCTCGGTCATCGCCAGCAGCTCACCCACGCTGCGCTCTTCCTTGTGGGTGATCTTCGCGCCGAAGCCCAGGCCCTTCTCACCCACGCGGCGTTTGATCACGCCGTCGATGCCGTGGAAGGCACCGCCGCAGATGAAGAGGATGTTGGTCGTGTCGACCTGGACGTACTCCTGCTGGTTGTACTTCTTGCCGCCGCGCGGGGTGACGTTGGCGCGGGTGCCTTCGATGATCTTCAGCAGGGCCTGCTGCACGCCCTCGCCGCCCACGTCGCGGGTGGCGCTGGGCATGTCGCCCTTGCGCGCGATCTTGTCGATCTCGTCGATGTAGACGATGCCGCGCGCGGCCTTCTCCACGTCGTAGTCGGCGTTGTGGAGGAGGTTCTGGATGATGTTCTCGACGTCCTCACCCACGTAGCCGGCCTCGGTGAGGCTGGTGGCATCCGCGATGGTGAAGGGGACGTTGAGGAAGCGCGCCAGGGACTGCGCGAGCAGCGTCTTGCCAGAGCCCGTAGGGCCGATGAGCAGGATGTTGCTCTTCTGCAGCTCCACGTCCTCGCCGCCAGGGGCCTTCACCCCGGGGCGCGGCCGGGCGGTCGGCTTCTTCTGATAGATGCGCTTGTAGTGGTTGTACACCGCGACCGAGAGGACCTTCTTCGCCTGGTCCTGGCCGATGACGTAGTCGTCGAGGAACGCCTTGATCTCCAGCGGCGTGGGCAGGCTGACCTGCGGCTTGCCTTCCTCGCGTTCGTTCTCGTCCGCGATGATGTCGTTACACAGCTTGATGCACTCGTCGCAGATGTAGACCGTGGGTCCGGCAATGAGCTTGCGGACCTCGCGCTGCGACTTTCCGCAGAACGAGCAGGACAGGTTGACGTGGTGCTCCTTCTTCACTGCCGCCTCCGAGTTCGCCGGTCCCGGTTCGGGACCTTCTCCACCGACCACCACACTCCATCACCCCGCGAAGCCGCCCACGTCTTTCGACGGCTTCAAGCCCACCTACAGGCCCTGAACCCACTATAGGGCCCTCCCCTTCGGGCAGGAAGCCCGGTGGAAGCGCCCTTTCCTTCCGAGCGTTCAGCCCAGGTCAACGGGTCGGTCTTGGATAACAGCGACTCAGGCGTCCGTCACGCTCGACGCGAGTTCTTCGACATCGTCCGCCAGGGAGGCCGCCCGCTCGGCGACTGCGTTGGGGACTCGACGGCTTCCCGCCAGCTCGGAGGCGAGCTTTCGCGCCAGCTGCGCCAGTTTCCGTACCTGAAGGCTCTCCGGGGGCGGCTCGGGCGGGGGCCGGGGGAAGCGCTCGGCGAATTCCTTCTTGAGCTCCGTGGGGGACTTCTCCGGGCTCCAGATGCTGTCGCGCAGCGACTTGTATTCCGTGGGAGACAGCTGACCCCGCTCCTCGGCGTCGGCCAGGACTTCCACCACCTCGAAGGCGGGGGCCTTCTCCGGGAACTCGTGCTGCTGGAGCTCTTCCGGGGCCTCGTGCTTGGCCAGGAAGCTGAACGAGCGCGTGAGCTTGAGCGCCGTCTGCTTCTTGATGTGCAGCTCCTTGAGGCAGTAGGCCTCGAAGGAGGCGTGGCCCCACTCCTCGTACTTCGCTTCGTCCCGGACCTGGACGAGCAGCTTGCCCAGCTCTGCCCAGGTGGACTTGAAGCGCTTGGCGGCGAGCAGGACGGTGTGGCGGAACGTCCCCGGGGGGACGCTCATGGCCTTCTTGGCAATTTCGACTTCGGCGACAGAGGCGGACATGCCTGTTGTATCGGGCACGTCCGGAGGGTGGGCAAGAAAGTCGCCCTACCCCCGCTTGCCGATATTGAACGAAAGTCCCACGGTGGCGCGCTCGCCGTCGTAGGCCTTGAAGGGCCACTTCTTCAGCTCGGCGAAGAGGCACTCGAAGAGTGGGCCCTGCTTGAACTGGGGGTTGTCCACCCACAGCTTGTTCACGCGCCCGTCGTTCCCGATGACGAACTCCATGGGGATCTTCGCGGCCAGACCGGGCGTGCGCTCGGCCTCTTCCTTGAAGCAGCGGAAGAGCTTGGACTGGTTGCCCGCGACGACGCGGTTGATGGCGCCCTGATCAAACTGCTGGGCCATCTCCAGGCCGTCCGGATCCGTGGAGACGCTGCCCGTGCGGGGCGGCGGCCGGTTGCCCGCGACGGCGGCGCTGGCCACCGCGCCACTTCCCGCGGGCTTGCCGGGGGTGCTGCCCTGCCCCGCGGGGCGATCCGGGCGGCGGGGGTCGTTGGACGGATAGGCGAAGAGGTCTTCGTCATCCCCGCGCGCCTGGGCCAGGCGGATGGTGGGCGGGTCCATGGTGATGCCGTCGCCTTCCTCGGTCGCGCCGAACAGGCCGTACACGGCGGCGTTGCGCGCCAGGTACCAGCCGGTGACGCCCAGCAGGAGCGCCACGCCCGCGGCGACGCCGGCCAGCACCTTCACCCGCTTCTGGTTGCGGGCCTGCTCGACGAGCATCGTCTGGGCGACGCGGCCCTGCGCCTCGAAGCGCGCGATGTGCACCTGGAAGGTGGCGGTGTCCCGGAGGTTGCGGAACTCCCGCTCTCCGGCCGGAGCCACCTGGCTGTCCGGGGTCAGCTCCCCCGTGTAGAGCTTCTCCACCACCTGGGACGCGGTGATGGGCCCCAGCACCAGGTCGCCCTGTCGGAAAAGCCACTGCCCATCACTGTCCATCGCGAGTTCTTGAGCGGCCAGCATTCGCGCGGGAGTATCGTGTTTCTCCCATCGACACCGCAACGCCGTGGCACGGACCTCCCTCAGACGAATTCCCGCCGTACTGTGGACTTGGTATCGCGGTGGAAACTTCCGCGGTTTCCAGCGCCAGGTGGAAGGTCCCACGGTCCAGGACGCGCTCGAAAACGCCCTGGAGCAGGCAGGCTCACCGGCCACGGTGATGCCGTCCGGGCGCACCGACCGGGGCGTACACGCGCGGATGCAGGTCATCAGCCTGCGCCTCAATGAGGACGTGCCTTTGGAGTCGCTGCCCGCGCGGCTGGCGCCGCACCTGTCCCCGGACGTGGGGCTGTGCATCGCGAAGCGGCCGCCGGGCGCCTTTCACGCGCAGTGGAGCGCGAGCGGCAAGGAGTACCGCTACCACCTGACACTGGGCACCCCGCCCCCGGAAGCCTGGAGGCCGTACGCGCTGGATGTGGCGGCGGACGTCACCCTCCAGGCAGGCCACCGGGTGACGCCGGAGAGACTGGAGGCGCTGCTCGCCCGCGCCGTGGGCACGCGGGACTTCACCGCGTTCCACGAGCGCTCCAGTCCCCAGAAGCCGCGCACGCTCCAGTCCGCCACCCTGCGTGAGCTGGGCGGAGGGCTCTTCGAGGCGCGGCTGGAGGGAGACGGCTTCGCGCGCTACCAGGTGCGGTACCTGGTGGGCAGCGCGCTGAAGGTGGCCGCGGGGCTCCTGTCCGAGGAGCAGTGGCACGCGGCGCTGGATTCGGGAACCGCCCTGCCCGGCTTCAAGGCCCCGGCGCATGGGCTGGTGTTGTGGGAGGTCCGCTATCCTTCCGCGGTGGACCCTTTCGGGCCCGGCGAGCGCCTCCACCCGCCCGGTCTGCCCGACGCGCCACCCTTCACGGGAGCGCCGCCGGGCTGACGTGGCGCTTCAGTCCACGAAGCGCGCTTCGTACTTCGCCAGCAGATCCGAGATGGCCTCCCGGAGGTACTCGCTCTGACGGATGCGCGTGGTGCGCGACAGCTCCTTCAGGGCGTCCAGCTTCTCGCGATTGAGACGAAACACGACCGAGGTGAGGCGGGGATTCATGTCCAAGTGCGCAACCTCCGACAGATGCACACACCCTCTCACAATGTCGGACAACCTCAAGAAAACAACCTACGAGGCTGAACCCACCGGGATGATCCACTGCAGCCCGGTGAAGAGCTCGGTGTCCGCGCGCAGTCCGGAGCCGAACCCGAACGTGAAGCCGAGCCCGCCGTACAGCGCGAAATGATCCGAGAGGGTGTGTCTGGCGCCGAACCCTATGCGAGGCCCCAGCCACGGCCCAGAAATCGGACGCACGGAAACGCCCAGGTCGAAGAAGGTCCGCCACGACTCGGATCCGAAGACGCTGCGGTACCCGGTGATCAGCGTCAGATCCTCCCCCGGGCGGCCGGTGCTGCCGCGCGCGAGGAGAAACACCTCGTCCCCTCCGTAGCCCACGGTGATCGCGGCCCCCAGGTCCAGGTGCCCGGCGAGTCCGGACACGGCGGAGTCCCCGCTGATCCGTTCGGAGTACGTGGCCCCGGGCCCCACCGTGAGGATCAGCGAGCGCCGGCGCGCGTACGGCCCGTCATCCAGGTACTCCACGGCGGCGGCGGGGGTGGCCAGCGCCAGGCCCAGCGCGATCAGGAAACCCGAGGGGAGACCCTTCACCCCACCACCGGGAGCTTGAAGCCCTCGGCGCTCCCCTGCCCTGCCCCGGCCGCGGGGGCGATGCCGGCGGCCTCGTTGAGGCGGCCGGAGCGGAAGGGCTCCAGATCCAGGGCCACGAACTTGAAGCCCAGGGACTTGAAGGCGCCGTTGATCCGCTCGCGGATGCCGGCCTCGAAGAAGCGCGGGTACTCCTCGCCGGCCAACTCGATGCGCGCCACGTCCTGGTGGTAGCGGACCCGGAACTGCTTGAAGTCCAGCGCTCGCAGCTCCGACTCCGCGGCGGCGATCTGCAGGAGCCGGTCGCGCGTCACGGACGTGCCGTAGGGGATGCGCGACGCCAGGCACGCCATCTGCGGCTTGTCCCAGGTGGGCAGCCCCAGCTTGCGGCTCCACGCGCGGATCTCATCCTTGGTGAGCCCGGCCCGAGCCAGGGGAGATTCGACCTGGTGCTCCTTCGCGGCCTTGTGGCCGGGCCGGTGATCCTTGAAGTCGTCCGCGTTGAAGCCGTCCAGCACCACGGACAGCCCCAGCTCCGCGCGCTTCGCCTCGCAGAGGTCGTACAGCTCCGTCTTGCAGAAGTAGCAGCGGTTGGTGGGGTTGGCGGCGTAGTTGGGGTTCGCCAGCTCGTTGCTGGAGACGACGACGTGCCGGGCGCCCAGGCGGTCCGCCAGCTCGCGGGCCTCGCGCTCCTCCTCCGGGGCGACGGAGGCGGACAGCGCGGTGAGCGCCAGGGCGCGCTCGCCCAGCACCTCCGCCGCGATCGCGAGGACGAAGGTGGAGTCCACGCCGCCGGAGAACGCCACCAGCGCGCTGCCGTGGGCGCGCAGGGCGTCGCGCATCGCCTCCAGCTTGGGGCGGGACGCTTCACAGAGGGCTTCAATCCGCTCGGGGCTCAGCATGGGGGACTCCTAAAACGGAAGGGCCCCGGATTGCACGCGCATCGCGCGGGCAACCTGGAGCCCTTCGACAGTCAGGACGGCGGTGGGGACTACCGGGCCTTGCCCTTGGCGGCCTTCTTCTTCGCGGCCGGGGCCGGCTTGCCCACGCGGGCGGCGCGGGTGGCCGGACGCGCCTTGGCGCCCTTGGAACCCTTGTCCGCCTTGGGGGCCTTGGCGACCTTCACGGCGGCGACACGGACCGGCGGGTCCTCTTCGTCGCGGCGGGCCTTCTTCGGCGGCAGCGGGTTGGCCTTCATCTTCTTGCCGGTGATGGTCTTCAGCTCGTCCGTGGACATCAGCCCCAGGTCCAGCAGCGCCTGGAAGATCTTCGTCCCGCCGTCCTCCACCGACTCCGAGTCGGAGTAGATGGTCACCTCGGGTGAGGTGGGCGGCTCGTACGGCTCCGTGATGCCGATGAAGTTGGGGATCTCCCCGTTGAGCGCCTTCTTGTACTTGCCGGTGGAGTCACGCTCGATGAGCTTCTCCGTGGGGCAGTCGACGTAGACCTCCACGTACTTGCCCACCGCGCGGCGCACTTCCTCGCGGCTCGACTTGTAGGGGCTCACGCAGGGGACGAGCACCGCCACGCCGTTGCGGGCCATGAGGCCGGCGACGAAGCCCAGGCGGCGCACGATCATGTTGCGCTCGTCCTTGGTGTCGCCGATGCCAGCCCACAGGTCGTTATGGAGTTCGCCCTCGTCGAGGACCTCCACGTTACGTCCGACCTGGCGGAGCCGGGCCGCGATGTAGGCGGCCGTCGTGGTCTTCCCAGTTCCGGACATGCCGGTGAGCCAGAGGGTGAATCCGTTGTTGGTGGCCATAAGGGTTCTAACTCCCTGCGTCCGGAGCGCTTCTTGCACGCGGCGTGGGACGCGGCAGATCCAATAGACCACCGCTTTATAGACGAAAACCCAGTCACTTGACAATTCGGACCCACCTTTCCGCAGGTGGGGTCGGCTGCAGGGCAAGTTCCCGCCCTTACACGGTTTTTTCAAACCTGAAATCCGCCAATGCAAGCGGAACAGTCTGAAAATCGCCCGCGCTCCAAATAGACCGGGAGGCGGAGGCGGCACGGCCTCCGCGTATGGCAACCACGACGTAGGACACCTGGGGCAGCAGTGGGATTCCCGAGGGAGCGGCCTGGCGTCGGTCCTCGGAGGAGAACACGGCGGGCGCGTCCACGTGTGAGTGGAAGACGCAGACCACCTCCTCTTGTCGCGCGTCCGCGTCCAGACACACCTGGAGCCACACCTCTGGGGCGAAGGCGTAGGCGACGTGCGGCGTGGGGGAGGCGTTGGTTAGGGGGACGACCCGCCAGGAGTCACCCTCCCCCGCCCCACTCCTGAGGATCACGCCGCAGCCTTCCTGGGGCCACGCGGCCTCCAGGTGGCGGATCATCGTGGCGAGGACTTCCGGCGGGGCGTGCTGGATCAGGGCTTCGCTTCCGCCGCGGCGCAGCGCGAGCACCGGCGGAGCTCCAGGTCCGTCATCGAGCCCGGAGCACTCAACCACCGGCCGCCCAGCGACGGGCCCAGTCCCAACCGCAGCCGCTGGAAGACGAGCGCGCCCAGGGCGCCCAGGGCCACGCCCATGGCCCCGTCCGGCGGCGTGCCCAGGTGGCGCACCGTTTCACCGAAGCACCAGACGCACCCGTCCGCGCCCCGGAACACCACCGCGCCACGCGCGCCGTCGCCCCCCAGCGCGACCCACGGGGCCTCTCCGCTCCAGGCCGCCGGCAGCTCCGCGAGCAGCCCGCCGCCGGGCGTGCCCACCGCGTCCGGGTTCACCTCCGGCACCACGCGCGCCAGCACCTCCGCCACGGGCTGGCCCACGTCGTGCGCGGACGCCAGGAACCCCGGCGACCAGGGCCCCATGGTCAGCGATCCCACGCCCGTCACCGGAGTGCCGCCGCCCGCCAGGTACGCCGTGGCCGTGAGGCCGGACGCGCCCAGCCCGTCCACGCGCGCGCCGCCCGCCAGCAGGGCCTCCTGCCCGCGCCCGCCCACGTCCCTCAGGAGGATCTGCCGGGAGTAGCGGAGAATCTGATCCTCGCGCAGCGCCATGACGGCCCCGTCAGCCCCCCGCCATCGCGGGGATGAGGGTGATCCGGTCCGCGTCCTTCACGGGCGTGTCCAGGGCCTTGAGCGCGCGCACGTCTTCGTCGTTGAGGAAGACGTTCACGTACCGGCGCACGGCGCCCTTGTCGTCGAAGAGGCGCGCGCCCATGCCGGGATAGCGCGCTTCCAGGTCGCGCAGCACGTCGCCCACGGTGGCGCCGGTGGCCTGGACCTCGGACTGGTTGCCCGTCAGCGTCCTCATGGGTGTCGGAATGCGAATCGTGGCCATTGGCTCATTTCCCCCGCTTGCGGATGATCAACCGGTGCGTGCCGTCCCCGCGTGGATCCAGGGACACCACGTCGTGGCCCTCGTCCTTCGCGCTGCGGGGCACGTTCTTCAGGGGCTCGTCGCCCTTGAGCAGCACCTCCAGCAGCGTGTCCGCGGGCAGCGACTCCAGCTTCAGCTTGGTGCGCACGTAGGTCATCGGACACACCTCGCGGGTGATGTCCAACGTCGCCGTCACGTCGGGCATGCGGTGTCCTCCTGGGACGAAGGGAACGGGGGCAGCGTCTGGATGGCGCACCCCGGGCAGTCGGGCGCGCGCGTCACCTTCACCGTGCGCCCCTCCAGCGTCTCGCCGTCGAGCACGTGCAGCGTGGCCTGGCCGCGGGGGCCCGTGGCCGCGCCCGCCAGCAGCTCCAGCGCGAGCAGCGCCTGCACCGCGCCGATGAGCCCCGCCATCGCGCCCAGCACACCCGCCTGCGCGCAGGTGGGCACCGCGTCCGGGGGCGGCACGTCCTCATAGAGGCACCGCAGGCACGGGCCGCCGGGGTCGATTCGCAGGGCCTGGCCGTTCATGCGCAGCACGCCGCCGTAGACGAGCGGCACACCGGTGAGCACCGCCACGTCCGACAGGAAGAACTTGGTGGCGACGCCGTCGGTGGCGTCCACCACCAGGTCGTGCTCGCGGAAGAGCGCTTCGGCGTTGCCCGCGTCCAGCCGCTCCGGCAGGGCCTCCACGCTCAAGCCGGGGAAGGCGCGCAGGAGGCCGGCGGCGGCGGACTCCGCCTTGAAGCGGCCCACATCCTGGGTGCGGTGCCAGAGCTGCCGGGGCAGGTTCGTCACGTCCACCCGGTCCGGATCCACCAACGTCAGGTGGCCCACACCGCCCTGCGCCAGCGCGAGCGACGCCGGACAGCCCAGGCCGCCCGCTCCCACGACCAGCACCCGCGCGCGCTCGATGCGGGTGGCGTGGGGAATGCGTGCGTGATGGTCGGTATCCGGCGAACCGTGCATGGGACTGGTGCTCCGTGAGGAACGAACGAATATGGTGCGGCGACTCCACGTCCTGACTTCAGGACGCTCCCGAAGCCTTCCCTACCCGCCGCCGTCACAAGCGGCCCTCACCAGCCAGGACATATGAAAAACCTGACCGGCGCGCTCGTGTTTTCCACCCTGCTGTCCCTGGCTGTCGGCTGCCACAAGAACACCGGGGAGAGCCCGGACGCGGCCACGCAGACCGGCACCGTCAAGGAGGAGCTCCAGTCGGGCCGCGAGGCCGCTCCCCCGGAGGCCACCGCCGAGGCTGGCACGAAGGACGCGAGCGCCGTGACCTATGACTCGGGCGCCAGCGACCGCCTGGCCCTGGAGGCCTGCGTGGACGGCTGGCTCAAGACCCACAACCTGGACAAGTACGGCAGCCAGAAGGGCACCATGTACGCGGGCGGCACGCCCCTGTTCGACGAGCGCACCGGAGAGACGAAGGACCGCCTGGACTTCGTCCTCTCCCGCCAGCCGGAGGCCAAGAAGGCGTGCGTGGATGAAGGCGCCCCCAAGTAGCGCGTTTCCCCTTCCGCACCCGCCAGGACGCTGACCTGGCGGCTTGCCGGGAATTCCGCTCCCCGGGAAGGTCCCGTAAGCTGCCGCTCGAATGGACAGCGACCTCCGACCCGGCGACGACCATCCGGCCCATGACCTGAAGGCCCGCGTCCGCGCCGTGCTGGAGCGCCGCAACCTCACGGACAACGTGTCCGCGGAGCAGGCGGCTGCCTCCTGGGAGCAGGACCGCTTCGTCGCCCGGGCCCGCGCGCTGTTCTACGCGCGGATGATGTTCCTCACGTTGGGCCTGCTCATCCTCGCGGTGCCCGCGTGGAGTGGCTACTTCGGCTTCAACGGGCCCATCTCGTTCCTGGGCTACTTCGCGATGCTCCTCTACAGCGTCGCGAACCTGCTCGTCATCGACCACCCGAAGGCGGGCCGGTGGGTGACTTACCTGTCGCTGTGCTGCGACCTGCTGATCACCGTGGTGCTCATCGCCCGGCCGCAGGTGGGCGGTGGCCTTCAGAGTCCACTGCTGGCGACGCAGCTGCTCTTCACCACGCTCTTCGCCATCCTCTTCCCCAAGCCGCTGGCCATCCTGCCGCCGCTGCTGGCGCTGCCCATCACCACGCGGTTGGATCTGCTGCTCAACCGCTCCGTGACGGCGGTGGAGCTGCTCACGCTGCTCTGGTACCTGGGGCTCAACTTCATCATCGTCTACGTGCTCGTGTACCTGAACGAGCGCGAGGCCACCGCGCACCGCGAGGTGGTGTCGCTGCAGGGCGACCTGAAGGAGCTGGCGGTGGTGGAGGAGCGCAACCGGCTGGCGCGCGAAATCCATGACGGCCTGGGCGCGTCCCTGTCCTCGATGATCATCCAGGCGGAGTACATCCTGAACCTCGCGCGCGAGGACGGGCTGCGCACGGAGATCCGCGAGATGAAGGCCACCGCGGAGGAGTCGATCGAGGAGCTGCGCCGCAACCTGCGGATGATGCGCGACGACTTCGAGCTGGCGCAGGGCCTGGAGGACTACATCAAGACCTTCCGCGACCGCACCGGGCAGGACATCCGCTTCGAGCGCACGGGCCTGACGCGCAAGCTGCCCCCGGACGCGCAGCTGGCGCTGTTCCGCATCCTCCAGGAATGTCTATCCAACGCCGCGAAGCACGCCGAGGCGAAGGAGGTCCAGGTGCGCTTGGACTTCAGCGCGGAGGGCGTGCACCTGGTGGTCCGCGACAACGGCAAGGGCTTCGACCCGGGCCGCACGCCGCGCGGACACTACGGCCTGCTCAACATGCGTGAGCGGGCCATGAAGCTCGGGGGTTCCATCGTGGTGGACTCGGCGCCCGGCGCCGGAGCCCAGGTGGCCTTCTCCCTTCCCTGCCTTTCCGCCTGACACGCACCGGAGCCCGCCCCGTGGACCCGACACCGAATGCCCCCGCCCTCCCCATCCGCGTGTTCGTCGTGGAGGACCAGACCAAGATCTTGAAGAACCAGCTGCGCCTCTTCGAGGGTCATCCGGACATCGACATCGTGGGCACCGCGCTGTCAGGCGAGGCCGCGCTGGTGGAGGTGGAGCGCGAGCAGCCGGACGTGCTGCTGCTGGACCTGGGGCTGCCGCGCATGAGCGGCATCGACGTCACCCGCGAGGTGAAGGCGCGCTTCCCCAAGGTGGAGATCCTGATCTTCACCATCTTCGACGAGGAGGACAAAGTCCTCGAAGCCGTGAAGGCGGGCGCGTCCGGCTACCTGCTCAAGGGTGCGACGGTGGACAAGATCGTCGAGGCCATCAAGGAGGTGCGCGCGGGCGGCACGGTCATCCAGCCGAACCTGGCGCGGCGCCTCTTGCGACACTTCCGAGTGGAGCCGGACACCGCGCCCGTGCCCACCGAACCGCTGGCCGTCGCGCCGTCCGCCTCGGAGCCCGCTGCTCCGGCGTCCGCGCAGGAGCCGTTGCTCAAGCCGCTGTCGGACCGGGAGCGCGAAATCCTCCAGCTCATCGCCAAGGGCGTGTCCAACAGCGAGGCGGCCCGGCTGCTGTCGCTCTCCAAGGCGACCATCCGCACGCACCTGGAGCACATCTACCGGAAACTCGAAGTGACGAACCGCGTGGAGGCCGTCACCGAGGGCATCCGCAAGGGCCTGATCTCCGTCTAGTTGCGGGCCCTGATGGGTCGGGCCGCTTCTTTTCACGGACGACGCGGTGCGTGGCCTCTATGGTGGGGAGTCTTCGTTCCCCACTCACAGGAGCCCCACCATGGACGTCCGCGCCGCCGTCGCCTTCGAGGCCGGCAAGCCCCTGAGCATCGAAACCGTGCACCTGGAGGGCCCCAAGGCGGGCGAGGTGCTGATCGAGCTGAAGGCCACCGGCCTGTGCCACACCGACGAGTTCACCCGCTCTGGCGCGGACCCGGAAGGTCTGTTCCCCGCCATCTTCGGCCACGAGGGCGCGGGCATCGTCGTGGACGTGGGCCCGGGCGTCACCAGCGTGAAGAAGGGCGACCACGTCATCCCGCTCTACACGCCGGAGTGCCGCGGCTGTAAGTCGTGCCTGTCCCAGAAGACGAACCTGTGCACGGCCATCCGCGCCACGCAGGGCAAGGGCCTGATGCCGGACAGCACCAGCCGCTTCCGCCTGGGCAAGCAGGCCATCCACCACTACATGGGCTGCTCCACGTTCGCGAACTTCACGGTGCTGCCGGAGATCGCCGTGGCGAAGATCCGCGAGGACGCCCCCTTCGACAAGGTCTGCTACATCGGCTGCGGCGTCACCACGGGCGTGGGCGCCGTCGTCTACACCGCGAAGGTGGAGGCCGGCGCGAAGGTCGTCGTCTTCGGCCTGGGCGGCATCGGCCTCAACGTCGTGCAGGCCGCGCGCATGGTGGGCGCGGACATGATCGTCGGCGTGGACCTGAACCCCGCTCGCAAGGAGATCGCGGAGAAGTTCGGGATGACGCACTTCGTGAACCCGAAGGAAGTGGAAGGCGACCTCGTCCCGTACCTGGTGAACCTCACCGGCGGCGGCGCGGACTACAGCTTCGAGTGCATCGGCAACGTGAAGACGATGCGCCAGGCCCTGGAGTGCTGCCACCGCGGCTGGGGTGAGAGCATCATCATCGGCGTGGCGGGCGCAGGGCAGGAGATCAGCACCCGCCCGTTCCAGCTCGTCACCGGCCGCGTGTGGAAGGGCAGCGCGTTCGGCGGCGCCCGCGGCCGCACGGACGTGCCGAAGATCGTCGACTGGTACATGGACGGGAAGATCCAGGTCGACCCGCTGATCACCCACACGCTGAAGCTGGAGGAGATCAACCACGGCTTCGACCTGATGCACGAGGGCAAGTCCATCCGCAGCGTGGTGAAGTACGGATGAGCGCCGTGACGCCTACGCTCGTCAGCGAGCACGCGTGCTTCGGGGGGACGCAGTCCTTCTGGAAGCACCCGTCCGAGGCCTGCGGCGGTGAGATGCGCTTCAGCGTCTTCACCCCGCCCCAGGCGAAGCACGGCAAGGTGCCCGTGCTGTACTACCTGGCGGGCCTCACCTGTACGGAGGAGACCTTCGTCACCAAGGGCGGCGCGCAGCGCGTGGCGGCGGAGCTGGGGCTGATGCTCGTGGCGCCGGACACCAGTCCTCGCGGCGCGGGCATCCCGGGCGAGGACGCGGACTGGGACTTCGGCACCGGCGCGGGCTTCTACCTGGACGCCACCCAGGAGCCGTGGAAGGCGCGCTACCGCATGGGCACGTACATCACGCAGGAGCTGCCCGGCATCATCGGCGCGCACTTCCCCGCGCGAATGGACCGCGAGGGCATCTTCGGGCACTCCATGGGCGGGCACGGCGCGCTGGTGACGGCGCTGCGCAACCCGGGCCGGTACAAGTCCGTGTCCGCGTTCGCTCCCATTGGCGCGCCCATCCGCAGCCCCTGGGGCAAGAAGGCCTTTGGCGGCTACCTGGGACCGGATGAGCAGACGTGGCGCGAGTACGACGCCACGGAGCTGCTGAAGGCCGGCCGGCGCGTGCCGGCGCTGCTCGTGGACCAGGGGACGAAGGACAAGTTCCTGCCGGACCAGCTGCACCCGCACTTCCTCAAGGAAGCCTGCGAGGCGGCGGGCCAGCCCCTCACCCTGCGCATGCAGGAGGGGTACGACCACGGCTACTACTTCGTCTCCACGTTCATGGAAGACCACCTGCGCCATCATGGAACCGCGTTGAACGCGGGCTGAAAACAGCCCCTGGCGCGCCCGGGCCTACACGGTCCGGGGCGCCCTGTCCCTCAATCCCCTTCCCTCCCTGGCCCGAAACGTGGGAGGCGTGGGGCATGACTGCTTCCTTCAAGTCCCTGGGCCTGTCCCCCGAAACGCTGGGCGCCGTGAAGCGTGCCCGCTTCGGTACCCCCACGCCCATCCAGGCGCAGGCCATCCCGCCCGCGCTGTCCGGTCGCGACGTCATCGGCTGCGCGGCCACCGGCACCGGCAAGACGGCCGCCTACCTGCTCCCCATGATTGAGCGCTTCGCGGGCGAGAAGGGCACGCGGGGCCTCATCCTCGCCCCCACGCGCGAGCTGGCGCAGCAGGTGGAGGAGCAGGCCCGCTTCTTCGGCGAGCCCCTGGGCGTCATGCCCGTCCTCATCGTCGGCGGCGAGGACATGAACGCGCAGGTGGATGCGCTGAATTCACGTCCCACCCTCATCGTGGCCACGCCGGGCCGGCTCGTGGACCTGCTGGGCGTGAAGGCCGTGAACCTGTCGCGCATCCAGACCCTGGTGCTGGATGAAGCGGACCGGATGCTCGACATGGGCTTCCTGCCGCAGATCAACCAGATCCTCTACGCGCTGCCCCGCCAGCGCCAGACGCTGCTGTTCTCCGCCACCCTGGGCGCGGACGTGACGCGCTTCGGACAGCGCGCCCTGCACAAGCCCGTGCGCGTGGAGGTGACTCCCAGCGGTACGCCCGCGCCCCGCGCCGAACAGCACCTCTACATCGTGAAGCCCGAGGAGAAGTGGCCCCTGCTCCTCACGCTGCTCTCACAGGATCAGGCCAGCGCGCTCGTGTTCGTGCGCACCCAGCAGCGCGCGGACAAGATGAAGGAGCTGCTCGCCGCCGCGGGCCACAAGTCCGCTGCCCTGCACGCGGGCCGCACGCAGGCGCAGCGGCGTCAGGCGTTGGAGGGCTTCCGCCGGGGGCAGTACCGCTGCCTCGTGGCCACCGACCTGGCGGCGCGCGGACTGGACGTGGATGACATTGGCCACGTCATCAGCATGGACGTGCCGCACGGGCCGGAGGACTACGTGCACCGCATTGGCCGCACCGCTCGCGCGGCGGCCAGTGGACGGGCGTCACTCTTCGCGCTGGAAGTGGAGCGCCGCACGCTCACGGACATCGAGCGCATCATCCGGCAGGAGCTCCCCCGCACGGAGGTGCCGCGCAACGACCCCCTCTTCAAGCAGGAGATGCAGGCCTTCGCGGCGAAGCAGCGCGACCCGGGGCCTCGTCAGGCGGACCACGGGACCTCCAAGCGGGCCGAGGGCGCGGCGCCCGGGCGGCATGCCCGGACGCACGGCAAGGGCCGGACGAAGGGCCCCAGCGGTCAGTGATCGTGGTCGTCGTCGGGGCCGTGCGCGTGGCCGTGCTCGAGTTCCTCGGGCGTGGCGGCGCGCACTTCCTTGATGGAGACCTCGAAGTGCAGTTCCTTGCCGGCGAACGGGTGGTTGAAGTCCACCAGCACCGTGTCCTTGCGAACTTCCTTCACCAGGAAGTCGACCTCGTCGCCCTCCGGATCCGTGGCGCTCAGGATGCCGCCGGCCTTGATCTCCAGGTCCTCGGGGAACTCGGTCCGGGGGACCTCCTCGACGCCTTCCGGATCGTAGTCGCCGTAGCCGTCCGCCGCGGAGACGACCGTCTTCAGCGACTCGCCCGCGGACTTGCCCTCCAGCGCCTTCTCCAGGCCGGGGACGATCTCCTCGTAGCCGTGCAGGTAGACGAGCGGCTCGCCCGCCTCGCTCTCGTCCACGGTCTTCCCGTCGCCGAGGTGCAGCTTGTAGTCAATGGCGACAACACTGTCCTTGCCGATTTTCATGGGGCCCTCATAGCGCATTCAGTCATGTCGCGGTGGAAGGATGATGATCACCGTTACGGCGTGCACAGGGACGTCCTACCAGCGCATGTGCAGCTCGAAGCGGCCGTGTCCGTCGTCGGACTCCAGCACCGCGTTGGCATTGGCGGCCCCGGCCTGACGCAGTGCCTCCTCGCAACACCCCGCCGCGGCCTCCGCCGGGAAGGGATAGCCCTGGAAGGTCACCCGCCAGTCCTTGGGGCCCAGCTCCGTGGAGGTGATCTCCACCGGCTCCATCACGGAGCGGAAGCTCAGCGCCACCCGCTTCATCGCGCGGTCCGGGCCCGCGACCTTCAGGGCCACGTTCACGACCTTGCCCACCAGCGTCTCGAAGTAGCCGCGCACCAGGTCCCGGCCCATCTGCCGCAGGGCCTCCTCGCGAGGCCGGCCCGCGTACGCGGCCTGCAGCACCAGGTTCTGGCAGCGCTGGAACACCGACGCCGGATAGCTGGCCCTGGGCCGGTCCGGGTCATAGCCAGCCGCCGCCATCCGCTCGCGCAACGCGTTGTCCAACCGCACGCAGCGCAGCAGCGATTCGAACAGCGTGGACTGGATGACGACCTCGGCCGGGGACATGGACGCTCGAATTGGGGAAACGCGTTGAAACCGGTAAGGCGCGCGACACTACCCGTTCGGGTCCTGGAAGCGAGCCCTCCGGCGATGTCACGTCCAGCGCTTGTCGTTTCAAGGCTTTGGAGCCTCCAAGGAGGCAATCGACCGCCCTTGGAAACGATTTCCGAGCAGGGCCGTCCGTGAGCCAGACGATGGAAGGCGTTACGGACGAAGTGCTCATGGACCAGTTTCGCCAGGGAGACGAGCCGGCGTTCGAGGCGCTGTTCGCCCGGCATGCCGGGCGTGTGCACGGCTTCCTTTCCCGCATGGTGAGGGACGGACCGCTGGCGGAGGACCTCATGCAGACGACCTTCCTTTCCGTCATCCGCGCCCGGGGCCGCTACGAGCGGGGCACCCGCTTCACCCCCTGGCTGCTCACCATCGCGGCGAACGCGGCCCGGGACGCGCTGCGGCATCAGCAGCACGTGGACGCGCACGCGCACGCGCCGCAGGACGGACCCACGTCGGTGCCCGCGCCGGACGGGGACCCGGCCATGCGCCGGCGCATCGAGGACGCGCTCCAGCAATTGCCCGTGGAGCAGCGTGAGGCCGTGGTGCTGAGCAAGATGGAGGGCTGGTCCTTCGAGGAGATCGCCGAGATGCGCGGCATCCGCGCGGGCGCGGCCCGGCTCCGGGCACACCGGGGCTACGAGAAGCTGCGTGAGTTGCTGGGCGGACTGGAGGACGTGTCATGAGCCCTCCGAACGACCCATGGCGGTCCACCCCGCCCCGCCTGGACCCGAAGGCGATGGAGCGCGCGCTGGCGGCATCGCGCGCGGAGCTGGCCCTGAAGCGGCCGGTGCGGGGGTGGCGTTCGCAGGCGTTGGGCGTGTTCGCGGCGTCCGCGGGCATGGCGCTCGCGGTGATGGGCGTGTTCCTGGCGCTGGGGCGCACCACGGGCTCGATGTTGATGGGCCGCGCGCCCCTGCTGGCGATGCTGCTGTCCACGAGCGCGGTGTGCTCCTGGGGGGCGCTGTCCCCACGCGGGCGCAGGCTGCGCTGGGTGGGCGTGGGCATGGCGCTGGTGAGCGCCGCGCTGCTGGTGCTGACGCGGGCCACCCCGCGGGGCCCTTCCACCCTCCCCGAGTGGGTGTGCACCGTGAGCCACGTGGCGCTGGCGTTGGTGCCCCTGGTGGTGGCGCTGGTCGCGTTGCGGTCGGCGGTGTTCGACCCGCTGCGCGCGGCGGTGGCGGGGCTGGCGGTGGGGACGGTGGGCGCGGTCGTGGGCGAGCTGGCGTGTGAGCAGGGCCCCGGCCACGTGGCCACCTATCACCTGGGGGCATGGGCGCTGTTGACGCTCGTGACCTGGGCGCTGTCGAAACGACTCAAACCCCGGACCTACGCACCATGAAGCACGACCCCTCGCTCATCTTGATGGAAGACGTGGACGGCGCGCCGGTGCGCATGGGCGCGGCGGTGATGATCGTCCGCACGGAGCCGGATGACTCCGTGTCGGAGCGCTTCCTGGGCCGAGTGGGCGTCGTCGTGGCGCTGGTATTCGACGATCCGCCCATGCAGTACCCGAGCGACCCGCTCATCCAGGTGCGCGTGGCCGGCCTGGGCGAGGACCTGTTCTTCGCCCGGGAGATCGTCGAGGTGCCCCAGGGTCACTTCGTCGCGTTCGGGTCGTCCAGCTCCGGGTAGTGCCGGAAGATGCCGTGCGGGTTGAAGGGCTGGGCGCGCGGGGATTTCTTGTAGGCAGCGATGCGAGGGCGCTCCGCGACGCGCTGACGCAAGGCCATCACGCCGGGAACCTCCGGGGCGACGCGGCGCATGGCATTGGGAAAGGCATACAGCAGGCCTTCCACCAGTTGGTATAGCGCCAGTTCCGGATAGGAGAAGTCGCGGCCCAGGAGGTACTTCCCGCCGCCCTGCGTGTTTGCCTTCAACACGCGTTCGAAATAGCCCAGGAACTTCGGGATGCGCTGGGTGCGGAAATCCTCGGCGCGCTGCTTCGCGGCGTCCTTCTGCTCGTCGTAGTACTTCATCACGGCGAGCGGGTGGTGCGTGTCATGTGCTTCCGCGACCGCGTCCGCGACGGTGAGCTGGAATTGACGGGCATGGAGACGCGAGGCTTCGTCCGCGGGGACCAGGCCGAAGCGCTCACCCAGGTAGGAGCAGATGTTGGGCGCCTGGGAGAAGACGACGTCGCCCACCTTGAGGACTGGCGGCGCGTACGCGGGCACGGAGCCCTTGGAAATCATCGCCGTGATGGCCCTGGCGCCGCCGCCCTGGGCTTCGGGCAGGAGGCCCACGTCGACCCAGTCCGCGCCCGCCTCCTCCAGCACCAGCCGCACGAACTCGCCCCGGCCGGGAATGCCGGGCCAGTAGTACAGCTCGAACTTCGCGTCGCTCATCGCCGTCACCTCGCGTGATGGGAACAGGCGCGCATCCTGTGCTCGGGGGATGCGCGCTTTGGAAGCCCATCTACGAGGAGGGTTCACTCCCCCACGGTCTTGAGGTCAGTGCGTTCCGCTGGTGACCTTCAGCCCGATGATGGCGACGATCATCAGGACCAGGAAGAACAGGCGCGAGGGCGTGGCGGGCTCATGGAAGAGCACCATGCCCGCGATGGCCGCGCCGGCCGCGCCGATGCCCACCCAGACCGCGTAGGCCGTGCCGATGGGGAGCTGCTTCACCGCGATGCCCAGGAGGCCCATGCTCGCGATGATGGCGGCCACCGTGAGCACGCTGGGCAGCGGCCGGGTGAAGCCCTGCGTGTACTTGAGGCCCAGCGTCCAGCAGACCTCGAGAAGGCCCGCGATGATGAGGAGGATCCACGACGGCGACATGACACACGACTCCCGTTAAGGCGTCGTCTTGTCGTGACCGGGTACGGCGCACCTCGTCCGGGCTCAGAGGCCCCACCCTGGGGCTTCCGCACGCGACTCGAAAGCTAACCGGGATGGTCGCCGACCGCTACTCCTTCAGGCTTGCTCGTCAGGCAGCAACGTGAGGAGAAGCTCGTCGTTGGGACCGAGGGGACGCCAGCCTGGCGGGGGTGGATTGGCGCGGAGGGCTCGAATGGCCCGCTCGACCCGCTGCTCGTAGTTATCAGGAGCGTCAGTGGACCAGTAGGCGAGCGCCTTGGCGAGCTGAAATCGGGATTGATCATCCATCTCGGATGGCCATCCCTTCGGAAGGCTGTAGGCGAAGTGACGAACGAACACGTCGCGTACGAACCGTGTGACCTGCTTGCTCCGCTCCGCCTCTACAAGCAGTCCACGGAGGACCTGGACACCCGCGACATCGTCCTTCCCAAGCTCCTCCGCCAGCTCCACGAACGGCATGGCCGGATGCGCCTCTGCGAACGCGGTGAGCGACTTGAAACCACGCTCCTGAAGCCGCTCATGGATGCGAACCTTCCAGTTGCCATTCCAGGAACGCCCGTCCGTCATCGTCTGCTCCCTCGAACGAAATTCATGGAGATGTCGTAGGTCCTCATCCAGTCCGCCACGATGTCCAGGACCTCGTTGCGGGTCAACCTCTTGCCCGCTTCGACTTCAGCTTTGCGAAGCGCCTTCATGATCAGCTGATTCCATTCACCGGGCCAGGTGCGCCCCAGCCTCCAATCACCGCCACCATGTATGGCCTCATGGTGCGAACGCTCCAGGCGGACGCAGAACTGGTCGATGTCCATCGCCCCTTTGAAGCCGCGCTTCTCGAACCACTCCCGGTGCTCTCGCGGCATCACGTGGTGCCGCGGCGCATCCGACATTCCGGCCCCTGCCCTGCCGGTCTCGCGCATGCCACGGACCTCTGGCCCATCACCGAGCGCTTCGCGGACGCCCTTGGGCAGGTCCTGACCGCCCTGCGACATCAGCAGCTGTCCGGCGTGGACGCGGACCGCCGCGCTGACGACTGGCGCGGAGAGGACACCTGCCTGGACGAGCGCCCGCATCCGCTCCACCCACTCCGCAGAGACGACAATCCGGGAGCCCATCATCACGCCGCCCGACCCCATCACGAGCCCTACGCCAATGGTCGCGGGAGCCGCTGGCGGCAGTCGTGGCAGTGACGCCTTCAGGGACGACACCAGCGTGAGCATTTCCAGGAACCGCGCCGCCGCCACGACCTTCCCGCCCAGCTCCGCCGATGCACGGACACCTTCGCGGATGGACTGGAACTCACGCGTGAGGGCCCCCATCTGCCCTGGCAGCGCGACCGACGCGGACTCCACCTGCTCCGGATCCAATGACTGGAGCCGCTTCAGGCTCGGATCGATCCGCCCCTGCACACGGGCCAGGTCCACGAAGAGCTGCTCGACGCTGTAGAAAGGGCACTGCTCAAGCACGGCATCCGCGAGTTGGAGGAAGTCGAGCCACGCGGCCAACAGCATCGCGCTGGCGAGTGCGGCTTCGATTCGCTGGCCCGACATCCGGAGGAGCCCCTGCGCCAGCTCCGCGTCCGTTACCGCCTCCGAAGCCTCCTCAAGCAACGTGGCGTCCTCGATCAGACCGCGGATCCCGGCCAACTGCCCCGAGCCGTGTTCGAGGTAGCGCGTGAAGACACCGCCGTGCCCGCCGATGCCCGCGCCCCGGTCCTCCAGCCTGGCGAGCCCCCGGGCGATGCCATCCAGTGAGTCCGACACCTCCTGGATGGCATTCCGGACCGCCCGGAACTCCAAGGGAGCCGCCGTCTCTCCTCCCCTGGACCGGCCCTGCCACCCGAGACCCGCGCTCACTCGCGAGCCCTGATGCAGCTCACGCCCCCGCACGGGCGGCCCGGAGGCACACGCCAGGGACATCATCACGACACCCAGCAGCCATCGCATCGCTGTCATGGAGCCTCCTGGAAAGGGGAGCTCCACTCTAACGAGACAAACGAGGCACGAACCTGCTAAGCTTGAAAAACAAGCAATAGCGACAAAGCCGTAAAATTTCAGTGGAGGCTTTTCAATGCAGCCCAAGCATTTCGCCGTCGCCGCTAGCGTGTCGCTGTTCGCGCTGGGGCTGAGCGCGCAGGCGGCGGAGATCTTCCGCAACACCGGAACACTCACCGGATGGAACTCCATCAACCGGGAGCACAACGGCTCCGTGAACGAGGTCACCAACGTCACCTATGAGGGCCCCACCGCCATCAAGGTCACGCAGATCTACGACCCGAACTACACGGGCCGGTACCACTCGGAGGTGGTGAGGAACAACGTCTACCGCCGCGGCGACACGGGCTTCTATGGCTTCACGTTCCGCCTGCAGCAGGACTGGCAGTTCCAACCCCAGTCCTACAACATCGCGCAGTTCATCGCGGACTTCTCCAACACCGGCTGCGACGACTACATGCCGTCCACCATGGTGTGGCTGTCCGGCAACCAGCTCTACACGCGCGTCAAGCAGGGAACCGTCTGCAACCAGAAGACCGTCACCTTTCCCAGTCTGGCCACCGTGAGCGCGGGGGAATGGCACAAGGTCATCATGCAGGTGAAGTGGGCAAGCGACAGCACCGGCTACATCAAGCTCTGGTTCGACGGCGTGAAGGTCCTGGAGCAGTTCAATCTGGCGACCACCGTGGCTGACGACCGCTACTTCCAGTTCCGCGTCGGCCTCTACGCCAATGGCTGGCACGACAGCGGCTCCATGCAGGGCTCCCAGCCCAACCGCAGCATCTGGTTCGACGAAATCGCCGCCGGCACGACGTTCGCCGACGCCGACCCTTCGCAGTGGTAGTCCCGGTGGGCGCGGCGAGGTCCTCCCCCCGCCGCGCCGCCAACCTCACGGCAGCTGTGACTGGAACGCGCCCCACCGCGTGTGCACCCACTGCCGGATGTACTCCACCTCCTCCGCGTGGGTCTTGAAGTCCTGGCGCAGGTGCCAGTCCGGGAAGTTGCCGTACCCTCCGTCGCTCCCCGCCTCCGGCTTCGCGAAGTCGCGGTACTCCGTTGCCCACCGCGCCTCGTCTCGCTGCGCGTTCGGACCCAGCTCCTGCACGTAGCCGTCGATCATGGCCTGCACCGCGGCCTCGCTCAGCTCGTTCTTAAGGGCCTGGCGGTAGCGCTCGCGCATGGGGCCCGCGATGGTGGGCTCCGCCAGCATCCGCTTGAAGAGCAGGTTGTCATACGCATAGGTGGGCCGCGCCGTGGCGCTGGTGCGCGTGGTGTCGTAGTTCTGCCCGAAGCTCGCGTCCAGGTCCCACGGGATGAAGCGCCACGGTCCGCCCGCCTTGGGGTCATACGCGTGATAGGCGTTCTTCCCCTGCGAATCATTGCCCTGGATGAGCGTATTGAAGATCCACCAGTCCTCGTAGTCCCGCGCCTTCAGCTTCGTGCCGAACTCCTGGCGGAAGCCATCCGCGCTGGAGTCCGCCACCCACGCGACGAAGGCGTCCAGCGTGTCGAAGGCGTGGGCCTGGTTCTGCTCGGGCGTGCCCTCGTCCTTTTCGAAGCCGACGTGGAGGTGCTCCTTCGTCTGCCCATTGCGCTTGAGGCGGGAGAAGTTGGCGTCCGCGTCCACGCCCTTGAAGAGGTCCGAGTCGTCGTCGATGCCGTTCCACTCCATCAGCCGCTTGTCCACGTGGTCCGCCGCCGTGTAGAGGCCGCGGTACTTGTTGTTCGCGTACACCACCACGCTGAAGGTGCGGATGCGCACGGCGTCGGGTGACAGCCGGTTCCACAGGTCGAACGCCAGCCGCGAGCGCAGGTATGAGTTGTCATTGAACGGCGTGATCAGCACCAGGCGCTTGCGGTCCTTGAAGCCGTCGCCGAAGACGGGCTCGGAGAACAGGTCGTCCTCCGCGAACTTGAAGGTCAGGCTGCGCTTGGGGAACACGCTGGACGTGGCCCCGCGGTACTTCGCTTCCATCGTGAAGCGGTGGCCCCGGTACACCACCTCCGCGGGCCGGTAGCCTCCGGACGTCAGGCCCACGGCCGGGTCGAAGAACAGGTGCACCACGGGCAGCCCGTACTCCTCCGTGTAGGCCGCGGGGTCGACGATGTCGACCTTGCCCGACGCGTTGTCATTGTTGGCCACGCCCACCTTGAGCGTGCCCGTCTCGTCGGTGGTGCGCTCCTCCAGCGTGAGCATCCACACCGCGCCCTGGTTGAGCGCGGGCGTCCAACGCAGCGTGGCGGTGGACTCGTCGAACGTGGCGCCCTGAGGCAGGTTCTTCACCCCGAAGCGCAGCCCGGACTCCTTGAGGCCCGTCGCGCACGTCACCTGCGCGGTGAAGGCCTCGCCCTCCAGCACCCAGCGCGTGTGGCCCGCGGTGGGCGCGCAGGCCCGCGGTGCCGTGCCCGCATCCTCGGCTCCCGCGTCCGGCGTTCCGGTGCCCGCGTCGGACTGCGAACCCGTTCCCGCGTCGGATTGCGGGTGCGTGCCCGCGTCGGATTGCGGGTGCGTGCCCGCGTCGGAGTCCGTGCCGGAAGGCGTGTCGTTCGTGGGCGACTGGGTGTCACCGCCGCCGCACGCCACCAGAGCGAAGCACGCCAGCCCCGCCAGTCCCCGCGTCCACCATCGCCTTGTTCGCACCGAGCAGCGTCCCCCTTGCGTCACGGGCCTGTGACAGGCCGTGGAGGCAAGGGGTAGTCATCGTTCCGGAGTGCCGACACCCGCGCTTCAGGGTGATGTCGCACGCCCGACAGCGTCAACGTCAGTACGTCACGATCAAGCCAGCGTGCAGGCTGGAGTACGTCTCCTCGGCCGCGCCTCCGTTGTTCCAACCGGTGAGCGTGCCGGGCCCGGAGAAGCTGTCCTTGAAGTGCTCCAGGTGCCAGGCCACCTCGTAGCCGAACGGTCCCCAGATGTCCCCGGACACGCCCAGCTCCGCGCTCCAGCCGAAGCTGGACACGGACGTGCCGTAGTCGCGGACCTCCAGCGCCCGCCGGCCCCCGTCCGCGTCCGGCGAGTGCCCCGGCTTGGGCGACAGCAGGAGCCCGCCCGACGCGTCCAGCCGCACCGAGCTGAACAGCGGCACGGACAGGTCCACCGCCACGGACGGGAACACGCGGTGCGTGCCGGTCAGCGGGTTGTCCGTGGACTGCTCCACGTCGAACGCGCGCGTCTGGATGCCGGCGCGCGCGCCCACGTAACCCTGCTGCGGCCGCGTCGTGCCAAAGCGGAAGTAGTAGCGATACATCGCCTGCGCGGTGAAGGCCGTGTCCGTGGCGGACACCTCGCGCACCGGCGTCTGGCCGCCGTCCCCGGTGAGCGTCACGTCGGAATTGGAAAAGCCCCGCTGCGCCCCCAGCTTGAACCCCAGCCCGCGCAGCACCGACGGGGTGGCGCGCGCCAGGGGCAGCACCTCCACCTCCAGCGCCAGCCCCAGGTACGGATACGAAGACGTGAAGTCCGACGTGTCCCCGAGCTGATCCTCCTCCGGCAGCCTGTCGTACGCGCCGCAGCTGTCCACGCCGGGCCGCGCGCAGTAGCGCCGCCACGTCGCCGTCAGGGACAGGTTGAGCCGCACCCAGGTGGGCGCGCCCACCTCCGGCTCCGCCTTCGACTGCGCCTTGCCTGACGGTCCGGTGCCCAGCCGCAGCGACAGCCACGCGGGGGACTCCCGGGTGCCATGGAAGGCCGGCGGCGTCAGGACGTCGGAGGCCACCGCGGCCGGAGCCGACAGGGCTCCGACGAGGGCCAGGGTCCGCGGCAGTCCCGAGAGGACCCTCGCGCTTCGGGTGGTCGTCATGCTCCGGTCAGGTTCACCCAGCGCCGGGGCGAAGTCCAGGCTCGGGGCTCAGGCGTTCATCACGTGACCCACGCTGGCCGCGGAGGGCACCGGCGCGGGCTGCGGGGTGAGCGAAGGCGAGGAATCCTGGGACACCACGGGTGCAGGCTGGGATTCCTGCGCACGACCCAGGAAGTCGCGCCGGTAGATGCGCACCATGGCCATGAAGATGGACGCGATGAGCGGCCCCACCAGCAGGCCCATCATCCCGAACACCGCCAGCCCGCCGAACATGGACAGGAAGACGAGCAGCGGGTGCAGCGCCATGCGCGAACCGCACAGCCTGGGGCGGATGACGTTGTCGATGCTGCCCACCAGGAACGTGCCCCACGCGAGCAGGAACACGCCCTCGCTCACCCGGTTCGCCGCGACGAGGATGACGCCAATGGGCCCCCACACGAGCGCGGTGCCGCCCACCGGAACCAGCGCCACCAGCACCATGGCCGCCCCCCACACACCTGCGTGCGGCACGCCCGCGATGAGCAACCCCACGAAGCCCACCGCGCCCTGCACCAGCGCGGTGACGGTGTTGCCGTAGATGATGGCGTACGCGACGTCCGTGAACTCGTGGGAGAAGGCGTCGAAGTAGCGGCGCTCCAGCGGAATCAGCCGCGCCACCTCGTTCACCAGACGACGGCCGTCCAGGAAGAAGTAGTACATGGCGACCGTCATCAGGAACATGTTGACGATGAGCTCCGTGCCGGCGCCCACCACGTCCGCGAGCAGCCCCGCGCCGCCCGACACCGCCGTCATCAACAGGCGCTCCGTCTCCGAGCTCTCCGGATCGAAGTGCACGTAGCGGGAAAGGCCCCGGGGCAGGCTGTTGAGGAAATGGTGACGCAGGTCCACCTGATCCAACAGGTCCTGCGCCTGGCCCACGAACTGGAGCACCTCCCGGGCCACCATCCAGCCCACCAGGGCCAGCGGGGCGAGAATCAGCAGGAACACCGCGAGGGTGGACAGTCCGGCCGTCAGGGACTTGCGGCCCTGGAGCCGCCGGTCCAAGGAGTCCTGGATGGGCATGAACAGGACGACCAGGAAGCCGCCCAGCAGCACCGGCATCAGGAACGGCAGCAGAATGCGTGAAAAGAGAATCAGCGCGAGCGCGAACAGCCCCGCGAAGATGAAATTGGACCACCGCTTCGAATCGCCCGCCGTCACCGCCCCACCCCGTCCCCCAGAACGACTGCACACAACGTAGGAATGGTTATTCCCACCAGGAAGTCCGCTCCTCGCTTCACCAAGAGGCCATCCATGACTTCTGGACGTTTCGTTCCCCTGGCAGCCGTCGCCACCGCAGTGGTGTCCAGCACCTTCCTGATGCTCGCTCCCGCTGGCTGCGACGAGAGCCAGAGCGTGGCATGCACCGACAACTGCCCCGCCGTGGAGGGCGCGTATCCGCTGACGTTCCTGGGGGACGCGGGCCTGTCCGCCGAGTGCGTGAACCTGAACGTCCAGCCGCTGGCGGACGGCGAGGTGCTGAACATCCAGCGCACCGGGGGCAACGCGCTCACGGCCTCACTGGCGGGGGTGGCGCTGACGGGTCAGGTGTACGCGACCGGCGACCTGACGCTGATCGGCACGCCGCTGCCCAGCGGCGACGGCGGGGTGAGCGCCACCTACACCCTCACCGCGACCCACACCGGCGGAGCCGAGGACGGAGGCCTGGGCCAGAGCAACCTGACCGGGAACTTCAGCGGCCAGTTCTCACGCGTCCAGGGGACCAGCGCCCAAAGATGCAACGTGGCGCGCCCCTTCACGGCGACCCGGCAGTGAAGCCAGGGCCGCCGGGAGCGGCGCCAGGGCGGCAGAACTACTTCTTCTTGCCTTCGGCGGCTGCGGTCTTGGCGGCTTCCTTCTGCTTCTTGATCCGCTTCTTCCAGTGCTGACGGATCTTCATCTGCACGCGGCGGTGCTTGCTCTTGCTGTTGGCCATGTGGGTGGCTCCTGGTCTCCGGAATGGAGCAAAGGGGTGCTTACCTATCAGAAGCCTACGGGCTCCCGGAAGAGGAACCCTCGGGGTCCCCCGGGACAGGCGCCGCGTTCGCTTCCGGCGAGGGCCCTGGCGCCCCGTCCGGAGGGGGTTCGTTGGGGGCCGGACGGGTCGGGAAGGGAATGCCCTCCGCGCCGCGGACCTGGGTGGGCAGGGCGCTTCCCAGCGTCACCTCCCCCTCCCGGTCCTCGTCGCTGGGGCGCTCCTTGGAGGCCGGGGCGCTTGTCTGGTGGGGGCGCTTCTTCACCGAGGCGAAGATGGGACGGCAGGCGTCCACGAAGCGGCGGACCTCGTCCAGGGGCAGCGCCGGCGAGTAGTTGTCGTTCACCCCCGTCATGGGCTCCGCCATGCACATGGCGTTGAGGATGGCCTCCTCCGTGGCCTCCATCACGGCCTCGTAGAGGGGGTCCAAGCGCTGATCCAGGAGGATCTTCATCTTGTAGACCATCTTCTGGGTGCGCCTGGGGATGATGTTCGCGGTGGAGAAGCCCACCACGATTTCACCCGAGCCGTGCGCCGCGTAGCTGCCCACCCGGCCAATGCCCAGGCCCACGCGCTTGCAGAGGCGGTTGATCTGATGGCTCAGGAGCGGCGCGTCCGTGGCGACCACGGCGATGATGGAGCCGTAGGACTTGCCGCGGTGGGGGGTGTTCTTGAACTTCTCCACCAGCACTTCGCCCACGGGCAAGCCGCCCACGCGCAGGTTGTGCATCTTCCCGAAGTTGGACATGACGAGCACGCCCAGCGTGTAGCCGCCCAGCACCTCCGGCAGCTTGCGCGAGGACGTGCCGATGCCGCCCTTGAAGTCGCACGTCACCATGCCGGTGCCGCCGCCGACGTTGCCCTCCTGCACCGGCCCGGACTTCGCGGCGTTGATGGCGGCGAAGACGTGCTCCTGGCGCACGTGGCGGCCGGAGACGTCGTTGAGCCACGAGTCGTCGCACTCGCCCACCACGGGGATGATGACGTCGTGCTCGTCACCGATGCCCGGGTAGCGTTGGACCAGGTAGTTGGCCACGCCGTCGGACACGGCGCCCACGGCCATGGTGTTGGTGAGGAGGATGGGCGTTTCGACGAGGCCCCACTCCATGAGCTGCGTCATGCCGGAGACCTCGCCCGCGCCGTTGAGCACGAAGCCGCCTCCGCTCATGCGCTCCATGAAGATGTTGCCCAGGTTGGGCAGGATGGCCGTGACGCCCGTGCGCACCGGACCGTAGCCGGGGCGTAACGGCCCCGAGCCTTCGATGATGGTGGTGTGGCCCACCAACACGCCTTCCACGTCGGTGATGGCGTTGTACTTCCCCGGCTTGAAGCGCCCCAGCGGAAGTCCCAGCTCCCGCGCCCGGACCCTCGGCCCATTCTCTTCCGGTATCCGCACCATGGCGCCGACCGTACCCGACAATCTCCTACGGTCAACCCTGCTTTCCCTACCAACTGTCCCGAAGGTTCAGCCGCGTGCGGGCGGCTTCAGCCCCTCGACGAGCAGCCGCGTCTGCACGCGGGCGAGCGCCTCCGCGGCCTCCGCGCCCTGTTGGGACTCACCGAGCTGCTGGTCCACGAACAGCGAGGCGAGCCCGTGCACGAGCGACCACGCGGTGAGCGTGAGGGGCCGCGACTCGCCGGGGCGCAGGAGGCCCGCCGCCTGGCCGGCCTCGATGCTGCTCACCAGCAGCGTGAAGGCACCCTGCTCTCCTTCAGGCTCCGGGGGCGGTGACATGGGCCGGGTGAAGTGCGGGCCGAACATCACCCGGAAGTGCGGAGGGTGGCGCATGGCGAACAGCACGTAGGCCTCGCCCGCCGCGTACAGCCGCTCCAGGGGTCCGGTGTGCGGGGCCATGCGCTCGCGCATCTCGCGCGCCATGGCGCGGAAGCCTTCGTGCGCCACCGCCTCCAGCAGCGCCTCCTTGTCCGCGAAGTGCCGGTACGGCGCCGCGTGGGTGACGCCCGCCCGCCGGGCCACCTCCCGCAGGGACAGCGCGCCGAAGCCCTCCTCGGCGATGAGCGCCACCGCCGCGTCCACCAGCGCCTGGCGCAGGTCTCCATGGTGGTAGCGGCCCTTGTCCTCGGGTGCCTCCGCCGCCTGCTTCCGCTTGCCCCGCGTCGCCACCGTCCGTGCCTCCTCATGCGCCCACTGTCGCCCGCGTGACTTGACCATCCAGCGCGCGAAGTTTCCAGCGTCAACATCCATGTTGACACCGACAACATGTAATGTTTACAGTGTCTACAAGATGGGCGGCGCGGGGTTCTCTCGCGCCCTTCGTTGCACTGGAAAGGGAGCCGTCATGACGACCGCGATGAAGCAGACGATGTCCTCCTCCGCGCCGGGCTGGCTGCGGGCGTTCCGCACGCTCCCCCGCCAGCACGGCTTCGAGCCGCTGCGGGTGGAGGGCCAGGTGCCGGAGGGGCTGCGGGGCTCGCTGTACCGGGTGGGGCCGTGGACGTTCGACGTGCACGGCCGGCAGTACCAGCACTGGTTCGACGGGGACGGCGGGATGCTGGGCGTGCGCTTCGGCGCGGACGGGGTGACGGGCGCGTCGCGGCTGCTGGACACGCCCACCATGGTGGCGGAGCGCGAGGCGCACTCGCAGCGCTACGGCGCGTACGGCACGCCCACGCCGCTGCTGCACAAGCTTCGCAACGTGCGCAAGAACTCCGCGAACACGTCCGTGATGGCGTGGAACGGCAAGCTGTACGCGCTCTTCGAGGGCAGCATCCCGGTGGAGGTGTCCCAGGACGACCTGTCCACGCTGGGCGAGACGGACTTCGACGGCACGGTGGTGGAGACGTTCTCCGCGCACCCGCACCGCGTGCCGTCGCGCAAGGCGTCCTACAACTTCGGCATCCGCTACGGCCGCGAGACGCTGGCGGACCTCTACGCGCTGCCGGATGGCGGCAAGGCGCAGCGGCTGGGCGCGGTGAAGCTGCCGGGCGCGACCATGGTGCACGACTTCATCGCCACGGACCGCTACCTCGTCTTCTTCCTGTCACCGCTGCGCCTCAACCTCTTCCGCATGCTGCTGCGGATGGGCACGTACTCGGAGAACCTGCGGTGGAAGCCGGAGGCGGGCACGGAGGTGCTGGTGGTGCCCATCGATGACGTGGCGCACCCGGTGCGCATCACCACGGACGCCTTCTACCTGTGGCACTTCGGCAACGCGTACGAGCAGGGCGACACGCTGGTGGTGGACTACGTGCGCTATCCCGACTTCACGACGAACCAGTGGCTGGGCGAGCTGGTGCACGGCGCCACGTCCCTGGACGCGAAGGGCATGCTGCACCGGGCGGTGGTGGACCTGAAGGCACGCACCTTCCGCACGGAGCAGCGGCTGGACGTGAGCTGCGAATTCCCCCGCGTGGCCCCCGGCGTCGTGAACCGCGAGAACCACACGGTCTACGTGGGCACGCACCGCAGCGACGAAGCCCGGCGCGGCCTCTTCGACGGCGTGGCGCGCGTGGACATAGCCACGGGCCGCATGACGACGGCGTCCCTGGGCGAGGGCACCTACCCCTCCGAGCCCATCTTCGTCCCCCGCCCCGGCGGAAGCGCCGAGGACGACGGCTGGGTGCTCACCCAGGTGTTCGACGCGAAGTCGGACACGTCCCACATCGCCGTGCTGGACGCGCGCCACATGGAGGACGGACCCGTGGCGCGCTGCCACTTCGATCACGCCCTGCCGCCGACGTTCCATGGCGGCTTCGCGCCGACCAAATGACACTGACTCCCGCTTTCTCCGCTTTCCATACCATTTCAGCTTAAATGGTCGGAGGCGGGAAAACGGAGGCAGGACATGAGAAGGCTGTTGGCGGTGGCAGGACTGGTGGTGCTTGCGCTCACCGGGTGTCAGCCCGAGGCGCAGACGGATCCGAACCTGGCGGAGCAGGCCCAGGGCGCGACGAACGTGCCCGGGCTCTACGCCGTCTTCAACCAGCCGGACAACACGGGCACGCGGGACTACCGCATCAAGGACGAGGTTGCCCGGCTGATCCAAAACAGCCCCAAGGGTTCATACATCCGCATCGCCATGTTCCTGTGGACGACGGACCACCTGAACGCGGACATCAAGGCGGCGCTGTGCCGGGGCGTCATCGTGCGGCTGGTGGTGGACGAGCAGAACGGCGGCGCCGCTTCGGAGTTCTCCGCGGGCGGCGTCATCCATGACCTGAGCAGCTACGTGCCCCAGGCGGCGACGTGCCCGGACGGCTTGAGGCTGGAGCTCACGCGGTGCAACGGCACGGGCGCGGGCAGTGCGTGCATCGCGGGCTTCGACCGCGAGGGCACCATCATGCACGACAAGATCTTCACCTTCTCCACCACCACGGATCCGCAGGGCAACCGCATCCAGCGCGTCGTGGTGCAGGGCTCCTGGAACAACACCTACTCCCAGAACAACTACTGGAACGACATGGTCGTCAGCTACGAGGACTGGGACTGGTACGACTACTGGGTCGGCTACCACAACGACCTGCGCGGCGGCTCGAAGACGACGGACTACTACAACCCCACCACGGGCCAGGGATACTACAGCTCCCCCAACGCGCCGTGGACCGCCTACTTCTTCCCGCGCACGGGCAACGACAACGAGCTGTCCAGCGACACCGTGACGAACAACTTCACGGACTACATCAAGACGTACGTGTCGGGCTGCACGCTGGACGTGAACCAGAACCACTTCAACGACAGCCGCGTCATCGTGGCCACGGAGCTGGTGCGCATTGGCAAGCTGGGCTGCCGGGTGCGCGTGCTCTACACGGACATGGACGCGGGCATCAAAACGAAGCTCACCGGCGCGAAGAACATCACCCTGCGCCAGCTCTACGACGTCTCCGCCAACAACGTGAAGACGAGCGACGGCACGCCGCGCGAGGTGCTCACGCACAGCAAGCACTTCGTCTACTCGGGGAACTTCAACGGGACGGTGCGCAAGATGGTGCTGACGGGCTCGCACAACCTGTCCAAGAACTCGCTGCGCTACAACGACGAGAACCTGGTGAAGTTCTACTCGGACGCGCTGTGGCAGGCGTACCACGACAACTTCGAGAAGGGCTGGGCCCAGTCCCTCAACGACGGCTGAAATGAAACGGGGACGGCGCCTTTCGGGCACCGTTCCCTGCCCGCGCTTCAGCAACGCCCAAGCGCCGCTTCAACTCAGCAGGCCCTTAAAGATGCTCACAGCAATTACGCTCCACGCCAGCCACTTACCCATTAAACCACTACCCACCTACACCATCAAACTCACGATAAAGAGCCGCAATCAATTCAACACACACCATACAGAACGCAGCCGAAAATCCGATCGTAAACTCAAATCGATCTCGATGATTCCTCGCATTCCCCAAGCTCACAAGAAACTCAATAATCACAAACGTCGGCTTCGTTAGCCACTTCGCCTGCTGCGACACTTCCACTGTCCCCGTGGCCAGTCGAAGAATAGCGCAGTGCTCCCCTCTCTTATCCAGCGAAGGAAGCCGACGACTTGCGGGAAGCTTCTCTACAATTCCACCGACACCACTGAATTTCCAGTGTTGAACCCATGCCTCTGGAACACAACCATCTGGCGCCTCAGCATTCCACACGAACTCCAAGGCTCGCTCCACAATGTCACGCGCATTACCCAAACACCCAGCGGGATTACTGGAAACATCTTGAATCGCTCGCTTCACCAAGCGACGAAGCTCGGGATCTCCCCCACCAACATGCACCAGGCGGAGCTCGAGCAATGAACGGATGTTTGACTCATAATCATTCGGCTGCTCAAAAAGTCGTCTCGCGCTGCTTACATCCCCCTGCCTCCTTGTAGCGAGCCTTTCAATGAAGCGGTTCGCCAGCTTGACCTTGCTCCCGGGGCACACTGCGATGCCACGTTCCAGCAAGAACTTCAGGCGGTCGTCAGGAAAATCGGCTGCGGACAGTTCTCCACGTGTGAGTTGTACTATGTCGCCGCGATTCTCTTCGCCCCCATCCCTCCACATCGCCTCAAGAACCATACTCTCGCCAGCAAGGAGCCCATTCGCCGCCTCATCCACATCGCGTTTTTGCACTTGCTCAGGCGCAGACTCCAAGATGCGCTCTAAAAGCAGAGAGACAAGCGAGGGATTGCCGCCAGTCCAGTTGACTACCTCCTTCATCGCGGCGGCATCGAAGCTCATACCGAATGCCGAGGACAAGCCCCCCCAGTCCGCCTCATTAAATGGCCCAACGAGAAGAGGCGTACTATAAAAAATATTAAAAAACGGAGAATCACGAGCCTCAGGGTTGTAGCAAAGCTGCACCAATCGGTCTCGGGTGCCGGTCATGAGACTTAGTGAGTTCCGTTGGGCGAGCGCCCGTATACTGTTCCACAAATCGATTGGAATTTCTGGGTTCTGCAGGACCGCATCACATCCGTCTAGAGCGAGCAGCAAACGCTGCTCGCTTTCGGCCACAATATCGAGAGCGAACTTCAACTGATCATAGAGGCGTTCTACCGACCCGTTGAGATCAATCTCATCAGCCAAGAATGCAAACGACTGTCCGGATGTGGTCCTGAACATGTCGCGCAGCACCTCTCCCACTCTCTTAAGGGTTGCGTGGGTGGAAGTGGGTGGATTGTGCCGCAGGTCAACGACGCCTGCGCCAGCGAACAGTCTAGAACCCGCAGCGTGCTGGCGCACGACCTGCTGAAGCAAGGAAGTCTTGCCCATCGCTCGCGCCCCCACGATCGAGACGTGATGGCGGCCATGGAGCAACTCCTCTATTCGCTGAAGCAGCGAGGCTCGCCCCCAAAAAGTCGTCATGTTGATACGCCCCCCTGCGCCTCATTGACGGCTCTACGCCGCTGGGCTTCAGCATCCTCATTCTTGTTCATCCATAGTCCCATCAGCGGCAAGGCAAGTTCATACTGAGGCCCGTGCTCCGTGTTCCTCAGTCCGATTAGCTCAAGCTCAATGAGAAATCTGAGGTCGTCATCCACTAAGTCCACGGGAACAACTACACCAGCCTCCTCGAGGCGTTGAGTGAGCAGCGCCGCATTCATCCGGTGCGGTTCGTCAACAAGACGGTGACAGAGCCAGAGGAGATATCGTCGACGCTCGGTCGCCGCGCTGTTCCAAAGCACACGAAAATGCTCATTATCATAGACCATATGACTAGCGGCATCATCCACCTCAGCAGCTCGAATGCGCCGCCAATTATTGCGCTTTGCAAGTTCAAAAACCCGAGCACAGAGCGACTGGACCAAATAGGGTTGGCAGGCCGTCGTCCGTGTGATTGTCTGAATGGCATCCTCACTGAAGGCAAGGCGACCCTCCACAGGTCGCCTTACTAGGTCGGCGACCTCGGATGGAGCCAGCGGATCTACGCCGATCCGATGCCCAAACCCGAAAAGTGCTGACCAGTATTCTTCACGAAGGCGCTTGAGGCGACGCGATCCCGAAATAATGGCAGCGACGTTGGGGCGGGTCTGAAGCAAGTTGCGAATATTCTCCGGAACCAAGGGGCTTGTAACGCCGTTGTCGATACCAACCTTAAGCTTATCAAACTCATCAAGCATCAACAGCAGCCGCCTCGGGGCAATTGCAGCAACAACCATGTCAACGTAGATCTGCAATGCCTCATAGGGATCGATGCCAGAAAAATACACATCTAAATATTTCAAAAACCTAAAGCGAAAAGCATTAAGTTCAACCACAGATTCCATGCCCGGCAGGGGCACCTGCATGCCTGCCTTTGCGCAAGCGTCCCCAATGTCTCGAACGAGCATGCGGAAAACCTTCTCTGTTGGAATGCCGTCTCGCAGGGGATCCCCAATGGTCCCCTGGAGGCTGGATTCAACAAGGACACATCGGTCGACAAGCCCTATCTCTGGGCGCTGCAGTTGGCGCAGGATCGAGGTTTTCCCAGTGCGGCGATTGCCCTCAAGGAGAATTACCTTAGTGCCGCCGCCAACGTGAGTATGAATGTCGGCGAGCACGGCTTTGCGCCCAAAGAACATGCCCGGATCGTCGACAACGTCGCCCGCCACGTACGGACTGGTTCCGTAATCCAGCCACCGATCTCCAATTGGCGACTGTTCCATATGGAGAACTGGTGCAAAGGGACCGCTCGGCCCCCAATTGCTCCACATAAACCAGACCTGGACTTCAGATTCGCCTGTGAGGCCCTCTCCATCTGGTTTCTCGGCAGCCCAGTACAGAGGCTTCCTAACGCCACCACCGGATTCGTGTCCCTGCCAGTTCGATCCAGGTGGAAGTTCCAAATCGAGTTCGAAGCTTTGCCCCGGCTTTAATTCCTCAACGATGTGCACGTCTTGAAGCAGGCCAGGAACCTGCACCACGACGTCTCGGAGAGGCATCGCGCCTTGCAGCGTTACTTGGACTGTGGTGTGACTTTTTCCTTCGGCGTCCTTCCAGAATTCGCGCTCATCGTGCTTTACGGCAAGCTGTACCTGCGCAAGGAGGTCCAAGCGCTCTGTCTCTCCCCATTGCGCCAAACGCTCAATCAGGCGCGAAGCGTACCGCCCCAGCGCGCCGGGGAGGCGTCTCACTATTGGCATCGCCGCAACCGCCAAGTCCTGTGCGGCACTGACAGCCTCAAATGATGCTTCGCCTCCTCGACGCAGCGCCTGAGCAGGTACTGCCCCTAAAACCAGTAGAAGCTGGACTGCATCACCGGTTAGCTCGGCTCCACGCAGGAGATTCGAGTTAGCCATAGGATGCGCAACTGCATTGCGAAGTTGTCGCAGTTCCCTTAATGCCTCAAAAGTGAGGTTCCGGAGTTCTGATGATTCCGGAACTGCGTCTGCAATGAGGCGAGATAGCGCGGGACTGGTCCGGAAGAGACGCAGTAGCG
Source organism: Corallococcus sp. AB032C (assembly GCF_003668935.1). NCBI lineage: Bacteria > Pseudomonadati > Myxococcota > Myxococcia > Myxococcales > Myxococcaceae > Corallococcus > Corallococcus sp. AB032C. The sequence goes on from NZ_RAWP01000032.1 coordinate 63,335, forward strand.
GATCCTCATCGTCACCTGCAAGCACAAGTATCAGAGCATCTAGAGCGTCCCCTGGTTGATCTACAAGACGTCTTAACACTCGCTCCTGCACTGCAAGCGGCGGCACGGGCACCCTCACCATTCCCAATACGTTAAGCGGCAGATGGGCGATGGTCACGCCACGCGCAAGCCTGCGCAACAATGCCTGGAGCGTGTCGCTTGCCAACACAGCTGCAAGAAAGCGCGCATCAAGTGAGGGAGTCGTCGGTCGGAGAATTACTAGACCTTTCTGCGCGATCCCTACCACCACGTCCGAACTCACAAGAGCATCACGCGAAGTCGCGAACACCGTGCGAATATGCTGAACCTTGCCGATTGTGCCATCTATGGAGAGAAGCACATCTCCCCGCCGTACGAGTTGATCAGGTCGCGGAAGCCTAGCCGCTTTCGATGGGGATAGGTACCGGTCGCCAACTCGCACTACCCCATCGGATAGATCGCTGATGCGAAGCAGCGGCAGCGCGTTCTCGACACGATGGTCCGTTACAGCTTGGGGCGGCGGTTGAAAGCCCGAGACAATTTGCACTACATCTCTAAGAGCGACTAAGTCGACCTTGGCGGCTAACCCACTCAGGACATCGTCCGCAACTTCTCGTTCCGCTGGAACGACGAACTGCGCATCCATCTTAAGCAATTCAGAGACGGGAACATCTCGCACAGTGTGCGGTGCTACATCGTTGCCGGCCAAGAGGTCGCGAGCAAGATTGAAGCAGGCCGTTGCCGTTTCAGGTAGAACAACCAAATCGAGAAAACGCACTGAATCTGAAGGAGGGGCATTACGAACAAGCACCAGTGCCGGAGGGATACTCCGCAACCCTCGAAATGCTCTAGCCGGGAAGCGCAGAACGGCATCAATACGGTAGTTTTCGAGAAGCGACTTCCTCAGATCTCGGTCTGCCCCGCCACGCTCCAACAGCCCAGGGGGCACCGCTAGTACGGCACGTCCCCCAGCTCGAAGGGAGCGCACAGCATGCTGAGCGAACAGATTCTCGCTCGTACGTCCCTTAATTGGGAAGTCAAACAGATGGGAGCCTTCAACCTTCATTCCCCAAGGAGGATCTATGAAAACGCAGTCGAACCCTTGCTCTTGATGACGGCTAGCCACTTCACTCTCAAGAGCATCCCCGAGCATCAGTGCAGGGCGGGCGCCTCCGAGCAGAAGTTGCACAAAGGCAACGAGATATAGGTCTGGCTGACGCTCAACACCAAACAACGGAGATTCCTGAACTCGCGTCGATTCGCCTAGCGCGACCTCACCAGCTTTATTCCTCAGCACATGGCTCACCTCGATCAGCAGGCTGCCGGTGCCAAAGCAAGGGTCGTAGATGCGCTCGCCAGGACAAGGATTCGCGAGAGCTACCATTAACTGGCTGACGAGCCGCGGCGTAATGAACTCGCCACCGAAACGCGTGAGTTCAAGCGCTCGGAGCACAACCTCAGTTAACGCCTCGCCTGCCATGCGACGTGCAGCGGGCGTGTCGAAGGGGAGTTCATTGACCCAGGCCATCATGGCCGCAAGAAAACGACCGCTGGGAAGCTGCACTTCGTGCGGCATTTCTTCAACGGAGGCTGGAAGCATAAGAGCAGAATGAATGCCGCTCCAGAGGACGCGCACCTCGCTCTCGCTCAGCGGACGAGGAGCCTCACACCAAGTAGCCCAGCGAAGCCCTTTAGGGAGGATGGTCTGCGGCTTCTCGCCCTTGAGGACTGCTACGGTCTCCCGCTCAGCATCGTGCGCGTCGGCCCATCGAAGCGCGACGAGCGTCGCAAGCGGTCCAACAACCGCATCCAATGTGTGGGTCGAAAGGCCATCGGCTCGCGCTGCCTCAAGCAAGGGCCAATATGTTGGAGTCGAGGACACTGGACAGAACTCTCGCGACAAGGGGGGGCATCCTTATAGCTCAACCTTGTAGCCATGAAGCCACCCGGGGAGGGCTTGGAAAAGCCTTGGAACGATTTCGAGCCCTCCCTGCATTTCGCCTACACCGTGACGAACAACTTCACGGACTACATCAAGACGTACGTGTCGGGCTGCACGCTGGACGTGAACCAGAACCACTTCAACGACAGCCGCGTCATCGTGGCCACGGAGCTGGTGCGCATTGGCAAGCTGGGCTGCCGGGTGCGCGTGCTCTACACGGACATGGACGCGGGCATCAAAACGAAGCTCACCGGCGCGAAGAACATCACCCTGCGCCAGCTCTACGACGTCTCCGCCAACAACGTGAAGACGAGCGACGGCACGCCGCGCGAGGTGCTCACGCACAGCAAGCACTTCGTCTACTCGGGGAACTTCAACGGGACGGTGCGCAAGATGGTGCTGACGGGCTCGCACAACCTGTCCAAGAACTCGCTGCGCTACAACGACGAGAACCTGGTGAAGTTCTACTCGGACGCGCTGTGGCAGGCGTACCACGACAACTTCGAGAAGGGCTGGGCCCAGTCCCTCAACGACGGCTGAAATGAAACGGGGACGGCGCCTTTCGGGCACCGTCCCCTTCCCTGCCCGCGCTTCAGCGGACGCTCAGGACTTGAGCTCCGGACGCGGCGGAGGCGTCGGCTCCTGCGGTGAGGCCGAGGCGGCGGCAGTGGCGTTGGCCCGCGCGTTCTGCTCCTCGATCCGCTGCACGACCTTGTTGAGCGGCGGTGCGTGGGTACCGGCCGGGTTCTCCGTCTGGGCCCGGCGTGCCTCGCGCTCCTTGTAGCGGCGGATGGCGGGGGCCATGATCTCGCCAATCAGCGTCCGGTAGTCCATGCCGGCGCCCGCCGCGATGAGCACCAGGTCGCTCCAGCCGGGCGTGAGGCCAGGCAGCGGGTTGCACTCGATGAAGTAGATGCGCCCCTTGTCGTCCATGCGGAAGTCGATGCGCGCCACGTCGCGGCACCCCAACGCCATGAACGAGTTGCGCGCCGCCGTGCGCAGCTTCTCCAGCAGCGAGGGTTCGATCTTCGCGGGCGCGTCGTAGCGGATGCGGTCCGTCCAATCCAGCTTGTGCTGGAAGCTGTAGACCGGGTTCTTCTCCGCCTTGTCCAGGAAGACGATCTCCATGGGCGGCAGCACGCGCGGACGACGCTCGCCCAACAGGCCCACCGTGAACTCGCGGCCGCCGATGTACTCTTCAATCAGCGCGGGCTGCTGGTACTTGCCGGCGATCTCCTTCACCACGTCGCGCAGCTCCGTCTCGGAGTAGCAGACGCTCTTGGTGACGACGCCCTTGGAGCTGCCCTCCGCCACCGGCTTCACGATGAGCGGGAAGGAGGTGAACTCCTTGTTGAGGCGCTCCTTGCCCGTGACCATCAGCTGGAAGTTGGGCGTGAGGATGCCCGCCTGACGGACGATCTTCTTCGCCAGCGCCTTGTCCAACGCGAGCGACAGCGTGGCCGGATCAGAGCCCGTGTACGGGATGTCCAGCAGCTCCAGCATCGCCGGCACCTGGCTCTCGCGGTTGCGGCCCTTGAAGCCCTCCGCGATGTTGAAGACGACGTCCAGCGGCGTGCTGGAGAGCACCGTCGGCAGCTCCGCCGTGGCCTCCAGGTCGATGACCTCGTGGCCCCAGGAGGCGATGGCCTCGCGGATGGCCTGGAGGGTGTTGGGCGAGTCGTACTCGGCCTCGCTGTCCTCCTGCACCGTCTCCGCCGTGGCGCTGGGCTTCACGCGCTTCACGTTGAAGCTGAAGCCCACGCGCAGCGGACCGGACTTGCGCGCGGGCCTGCCCTGCCGGCTCTTGGAGTCGCGGATCTTGTGACGCTTGCCCGCGCTCTGGATGATGGAGTTGATGACCCCGTCCAGGTGCAGCCCTTCCAGCTCCGCCGCGGCGTAGATGCCGGCGCCCGGCTCCAGGCTGGGCAGCGCGTTGATCTCCAGGAAGTACGGCACGCCCGCGTCGGACACGCGGAAGTCCAGCCGGCCCAGGTCGCGGCAGTCCAGCACCTGGAGGATCTTCTGCGCCATGGTGCGGACGTCCTCGGACATCTTCGCCGGGATGTTCGCGGGGGCGCGCACGGAGACGGCCTTCTCCCGGCGCGTCTTCAGCTCGTAGTCGTAGATGGCGTACTTGCGGCCCTGCGCGGCCTCCGGGTCGATGACGTACTCCACCGGCGCGAGCACGCCGTCGAAGTCGTTGTCCACCGCGGCCAGGAACGGCACCGTGAGGTCGCGCCCGCTGATGTACTCCTCCACCAGCACGCCCGCCGGGTACTTCTCCAGCGCCTTGGCCACCTTCTCCCGCGCCTGCTCCAGCGTCTCCGCGACGGAGTCCTGGGTGATGCCCTTGGAGGAGCCCTCGAAGTTGGGCTTCACGATGACGGGGAAGCGCAGGTTCTCCGGCTGCAGCTCGCTGAGCTTCTCCACGTACTGCCAGCCCGGCGTGCGGATGCCGTGCTTGGAGAGGATGAGCTTGGTGAGCTGCTTGTCCAACGTGAGCGCCAGCGCGTACGCGTCCGAGCCCGTGTACGCGAAGCCCAGCTCGTCGAAGAGCGCCGGGTAGAACGCCTCACGGAAGCGGCCGCGGCGGCCTTCCGCCGTGTTGAAGATGAGGTCCGGGCTGTACGCCTCCAGGCGGGCGACGGTGCGCGACGCGGGGCCGCTCACCTCGAAGCGCTCCAGGCGATGGCCCAGCCGCTCGATGGCTCCCGCCAGCGTGTTCACCGTCTCCTGCGTGTCGAACTCCGCCTCTTCTTCCGAGTCCGAAAGCCGCAGGTTGTAGGTCAGCGCGATGCGCATGGCTTACCCCGTCTCCCTTTCCTGAATGCCTTGCCGCGGCGCACTTTCGCCGCTGACATCAAACGACCCGGGGCGCGCGTGGCGGCCACCGGCGTGCGGGCTGCAACCGTCGCGCCCGCGACAACCTTCCCGTCCACCACCTGCGTCTGCGCCCAGGTGTCCCCCAGCCGCAGGCCCAGCGGGTCGCGCAGCACGCGCCACGCCTCCACGCCGCCCATCACCACGAAGCCCGCCAGGGCGGCCACCACGCCATGCGGCGCGGGCATCATCCCCAGCAGCACCACCAGCGCGAGCGGCGCGTTGCGAAGCGTGCTGTCACGGTGCCGCGCGGCCGAGCGCGTGGGCAGGTGCATCACCTTCACGCCGAAGATGCGCTTGCCCACGCTCTGCCCCTGGAGCATCCCGTCCGCGAGCAGCAGGAACAGCAGCGCCACCACCGCGCCCGCCGCGCCACACACCACGTACAGGCCCCAGGCCACCGCGCAGTCGATGATGCGCGCGCCCAGGCGCAGGAGCAGCGACGCCTTCGGGTACGGGGAGTCCGGCCCCGCGTCCTCCTGCACCAGCCGCAGCACGCGGCCCGCGCTCCGGCCTTCCGCCATGAGACTGCGATCGGGGGCGGTGCTCACTCCTCGGGCTCCAGCGTGAGACCCTCTTCGGTGGGCTCCGGCTCGTCCAACCCCGCCAGCTTCGCCAGCCGCTCGTGCGCGGACAGCGGGTGGACGAAGGGCACCACCGTCTGCGCGTGCTCTCCGGCGTGCTCCGCCGCCAGTCGCGCCGTGGGGCTTCCGCCTTCCGACATGCGCAACAGCTTCTGCCGCGCGTTGTCTTCGTCGTGCCGCGCGGCCTCGCCCTCGCGGGTGAAGAAGATGAAGGCCATGGCCGGGCGCTTGGAGGACTCGCGCATCGCGAACTGCACGCCGTCCAGGTTCCAACCCTTGGCCGTCCACTCGTTCAAGGTGCGCTCCAGCGCTCCCTCGTCCACCGTGGACAGCTCCACCACTTTGTACTGCAACGGCCCGGGTTCACGGACCACCGGAGCGCGGCCCTTCCCGGGGCGCTGGCTCGACGGGGTGCGCGGTGCAGGGCCCTTACGGACCTTGGACGTCGCGCCACGTCTGGGCGGAGGCTTCTCGGTTCTGCGTCCCGGCCGCTTCTTCTTTGTGGGCATCGTTGTGGGGACCATTTGGGCGCAAGCGGCGGAAGCGATCAAGCCTTCCGCCGAACACGGGCGCCCGGGTGTCGCCTACAGGAGCTTGGCCGCTTCCAGGGCGTGGTAGGTGATGACCAGGTCGGCGCCCGCGCGCTTGATGGATGTGAGGACCTCCAACATCACGCGCTCGTAGTCCACCCAGCCGTTCTGCCCGGCGGCCTTGAGCATCGCGTACTCGCCGGAGACGTTGTACGCGGCGAGCGGCAGATCGAAGTTCTCCCGCAGCGCGCGGATGACGTCCAGGTACGACAGCGCCGGCTTCACCATGATGAAGTCCGCGCCCTCCTCCACGTCCAGCGCCGTCTCGCGGATGGCCTCGCGCACGTTGCCGGGGTCCATCTGGTAGCCACGGCGGTCGCCGAACTGCGGCGTGCTCTGCGCAGCCTCACGGAACGGACCGTAGAAGCCAGAGGCGTACTTCGCCGAGTACGCCATGATGGGCGTGTCCTGGTGCTTCACCTCGTCCAGCGCCTTGCGGATGGCGCCGATGCGGCCGTCCATCATGTCCGACGGAGCGATGATGTCCGCGCCCGCCTGCGCGCAGGTGACGGCCATCTGGGCCAGCAAGGGCAGCGTGGCGTCATTGGCCACGTGGTTGCCGTCCAGCACGCCGCAGTGGCCGTGGTCGGTGTACTCGCACAGGCACACGTCCGCGATGACTTGCAGGTCCGGCTCCGCGGCCTTGATCTCCCGGATGGCGCGCTGGACGATTCCGTCCGTCGCGTATGCCTGGGTGCCGCGCGCGTCCTTGTGGTCCGGGATGCCGAAGAGGATGACGGACGGCACGCCCAGTGACTTCGCGAGCTTCGCCTCCTTCACCGCGTGCTCCAGCGAGAAGTTGAAGACGCCCGGCATGGAGGAGATGGGACGGCGAACGTCCCGGCCTTCCACGACGAACAGCGGATAGATGAAGTCCGTGGGCGAGAGACGCGTCTCTCTCACCATGTCACGGAGGGCCGCCGAGCGGCGCAGCCGGCGGGGACGGTGGACGGGGTGGGCCATGGGTCGCCGGTATAAACCGCCGGGCCCCGCGCTTCACCCCTTCCGCGTCCTGAATCCGCCTGCTCAGCCGGCGACGGGGCGCCAGGTCAGCTGCTGGCGGCGGGAATCGCGCGCCAGGCGGTCGGCCCGCCGCCCGGCCAGGTCAGCCTCGTACAGCGCCCGGGCGTAGCGCACCCGCGCCGCCTCGGTCCCGGTGTTCAGCTCCCGCTCGGCGGCCTCCAGCTCACGGCGCGCGTCCTGAAGCTGCTGCTCGGTCCCGTTTGCCCACGTCATTCCCATGTCTCCTGTTTGGTGTGTCCGCGAGGGTTGGCGTTTCGTCCCGCGGGTCGATGACTGGCATTGCAGGGTCTGGACCAGGGGCACCGTTGGAACTCCCAGGAGTGCAACGCCCGGGAAAGACGAGGTGTCGCGTCGCGCCACGCGCTCTCCGGGTGCGCAATGACTTTCCCAGCGGCGCGAACGCGGGAACGCGGAGGGGCAACCCGCATGCAGGGCCGCCCGTCCCTCCCCCGAGGGCACTGGTTTCCATGCGGGTGCAATCATCCGCCCAGCGGGTCGTCTACAGTCGTAACCGTGACGACTCCTCCTCCCGCCCTTGAAGTGCAGGGCCTGCGAAAAACGTATCGCCGAGCGTTCGGACGCGGCGGCCATGAAGCCCTCCGGGGCATGGACCTCCACGTCCCGGCGGGCAGCGCGTTCGGGCTGATTGGCCCCAACGGCGCGGGCAAGACGACCTTCATCAAGAGTGTGCTCGGCATCGTCCGGCCCACCGCGGGCACGGTGCGCGTGCTGGGCGGGTCGCCGGAGGATCCCGCCATCCGCGCGCGCATCGGCTACCTGCCGGAGCGGCTGCACCTGCCCGGCACGTGGAAGTCGCCCGCGTTCCTGGCCACCGTGGCCCGGCTCAAGGGGCTCAAGGTCGACGCGCCCGCGCACGCGCGGCTGCTGGAGCGCGTGGGGCTTTCAGACGCGGTGGACCGGCGCATCGGCGGCTACTCCAAGGGCATGCGGCAGCGGCTGGGACTGGCGGCGGCGCTGTTGGGAGACCCGGCGCTGCTCGTGCTGGACGAGCCCACGGACGGAATCGACCCCATGGGCCGGCTGGAGGTGCGCCGCATCCTCCAGGAGGAGGTCCAGAAGGGCGTGACGCTGTTCCTCAACTCGCACCTGCTGGCGGAGACGGAGCGCGTGTGTGACCGCGTGGCCATCCTCGCGGACGGGCGCGTGCTGCGCGAAGGACGGCTGGAGGAGCTGGCGAAGGCGGGGGCCCGCTGGCGCGTGCGCTTCGCGCCCGGCGCGGACACCCAGGCGCTGACGGCGGAGGGCTTCATGCAGGCCGGGAGCGGCCGCGAGGAAGGCGTGTACACGGTGGACGCGGCGGACGTGGCGGTGCTCAACGCGGCGCTGGACAAGGCGAGGGCCCGGGGCGCGCTGCTGATGGAGCTCAAGCGCGAGGGCGCGGACCTGGAGGCGGTGCTCCTGGGCGCCGTGGGCGGGCTGGGGGTGGCGGCGTGAAGAGCCCTGTCTTCGTCATCGCCGGCTACGTGCTGCGCGAGGCGGCGTCGCGCAAGTTCATCATGGCCTTCATGGTGGGGCTCACGCTGGTGCTGGCCACCGTGGCGCTCAGCCTCAAGCTGGAGGTCGTGGACGGAGCGCTCGCGGCGACGCGCCTGTTCGGCGAGGTGATGCGCTCCAACATCATGTCCGTGGACGTGGCGCTGCGGCCCATGTACCGCGCGGCGGCGTACCTGGTGTTCTACGGCGGCATCCTCTTCGGCATCGTCGCGTGCTCGGACTTCGCGCCGGGGCTGTTGTCTCCCGGCCGCATCGAGCACCTGCTCTCCCTGCCCCTGCAGCGCTGGCACCTGCTGGCCGGCACGTTCCTGGGGGTGATGACGCTGGCCCTGGGCGGCACGGTGTACGCCGCGGGCGGGCTGACGCTCATCTTCGGGGTGAAGACGGGGTACTGGACGGCGGGGCCGCTCGTCGCCGGGGGACTGGCGTGCGTGGGGTTCGCGGCGGTGTACGCGGTGATGCTCACCACGGCGACGCTGGTGCGCAGCGCGGCGCTGTGCTCGGCGGCGGGCTTCGTGCTGCTGGTGGGCGGCATCCTCGCGGGCTTCCGCGCGGACGTGTCGCGCTACCTGGAGTCGGGCTTCGGCCGCACGGCGTTCGACGCGGTGACGCTGGTGCTGCCCCGGCTGTCCGCGCTGGCGTCGCGCGCGGCGGACCTGGCCAGCTCCACGCCGATGGAGAAGGGTTCGCTGGGCATGCTGCTGGGCGGCGTGCTGGTGTTCGGATTGGGGGCCCTCTCCGTGGGCTTCTGGCACTTCGAAGGAAAGGACTGCTGAACCATGGATTCGCGCGGGCGCAGGAGGGTGTGGCTGGTGGGGGCGCTGCTGTTGTTCGCCGGAGGCGCGGTCCTGATGTTCACGGGCCAGGGCGACAAGCCTGCCGCGGAAGCTCCGGACGTGGAGTTCCCCCGGCGCATGCGGGGCACGGACCTGGAGCGCGCGGAGAAGCGGCGCACCTGGGTGATGCCCGCGGTGGTGGACGCGGGCGTGGCCGCGCCGGCGAAGCCGAGGGATCCGCTGCTCGCGGCGCTGCCCCGCGGCCCGGGCCGCACGGCGGTGGTCATCGAGGCGAACGCGCTCCGCTACTCGCCCGTGGGCGAGCTGCTCATGGACTGCCTCCTGCGCGACGGCGGCAAGAACCTGGAGCAGTTCAAGGCGCTGAGCGGCGTGGATCCACTCCAGGACCTGGACCGGCTGGTCGTCACCGACGAGGGCGTCATCCTCTCCGGCGACTTCAGCAAGGCGAAGTACCAGGAGCTCCTGGGCGAGCGCGTGGCGTCCGACCACGGCCCGGGCGCGCGCGTGTACGAGCCGGGGGACACGACCTTCGCCCTGCCGGACGGCGGCACGCAGCGCGGGCGCATGGACAGCGCGGTGGGCACCTGGAACAACCAGATGCTGGTGTTCGGCAAGTCGCCGGACTCCGTGAAGACGGTGTTGGACCGCATGGACGGGCGCGGCCAGGAGGAAGGCGCGCCGCTGCTGGATGAGAACAGCACCTACGGCGAGATGTACGGCGTGCTGGCGGTGGAGACCCTGGCGAAGCTGCTGGGGCCGGGCCAGGAGGAGCTGGCGCGGCGGCTGACGGACGTGGCCCAGAACGTGGAGCTGCACCTGGACACCAGCGGCGACGTGGCCATGGTGGCCAACGTGACGGGCCTGGACGCGGAGAAGATGACGGACCTGGGCAAGTCCCTGGGCGGCGCGCTGTCCATGGCGCGCATGAAGGCGCAGGCGGACGGCAAGGACGACCTGGCGCAGCTCCTGGACTTCGCGAAGGTCCGGCCGGACGGCTCGTCCTTCAAGCTGGAGCTGGCCGTGCCCCTGGCCACCCTCCAGGAGCAGCTCGCCTGGTGCCGCCAGGAGCGCCAGGCCGCCGAGCGCGCGAAACCGGCGCCGTAGGGGCAGGCAGGCCCCGCTTCACTGTTTTCAGCCGGACAACTCGTACGAGATACTAGGACCCGGCAGGGAGCCGCGACCCGCCATGAAAAGGACGGGCGCCGGCTCCCCGAGGGTTCGATGAACGCACGCGTCTGGAGGGTGGCTCCCCTCCTCTTCGGTTCGGGGCTTTGCGCACTCGTCTATCAGACGGTGTGGGTGCGGGAGTTCCGCCTCATCTTCGGGGCCTCGACCGCCGCTTCGGCCGCGGTGCTCGCCATCTTCATGGCGGGGTTGGGTCTGGGCAGCGCGCTCCTGGGCGCCCGGGCGGACCGGCAGGCGCGGCCGCTGGGCTTCTACGCGAACCTGGAGCTGCTCATCGCCGCGAGCGCCGCGCTGAGCCCCTTCCTCGTGGAGGCGGTGCGCGCCATCTACGTCGCCCTGGGCGGCACGCCGGTGATGGGCCTGGGCCTGGGCACCGTCGTGCGGCTGGTGCTGTCGCTGCTGGTGCTCGCGGTGCCCACGGTGCTCATGGGCGGCACGCTCCCGGCCGCCGCGCGCGCGGTGCTCTCCGACGCGGATCCGCACCGACGCGACCTCGCCCTGCTCTATGGCATCAACACGCTGGGCGCCGTGACGGGCGCGGTGGCGTCCACGTTCCTGCTGCTGGAGGTGCTGGGCAACCGCTCCACGCTCTGGTGCGCCTGTCTGCTCAACGCGCTCGTGGCCATCACCGCGCGCTCCGTGAGCCGTTCGATGGAGTCCGACGCTCCGGCCACGCCCGTTCCCACCGAGGCACCGCCCGCCACCGGGCCCGAGGCCAACGCGAGCGCGCTGCCGCCCCAGGGCTTCGTGCTCGTGGCCGCGGCCGTGGTGGGCTTCGCGTTCCTGCTGATGGAGCTGGTCTGGTACCGGATGCTGGGACCGCTCCTGGGCGGCACGACGTTCACGTTCGGGCTCATCCTCGCCCTGGCGCTGCTGGGCATCGGGTTGGGCGGCACCGCCTACACCGTCTTCTTCCGCCACCGCCCGGCCACGCTCCAGGGCTTCGCGCTCACCTGCGCCGCGGAGGCCGTGTTGATGGCGCTGCCGTTCGCGCTGGGGGACCGGCTGGCCATCCTCGCCGCGCTGCTGCGCCCCCTGGGAGGCATGGGCCTGGCGGGAATGGCGCTGGGCTGGACGTTCATCACCTCCATCGTGGTGTTGCCCGCCGCGTTCGTGTCCGGCGTGCAGTTCCCGCTGCTGCTCGCCCTCATCGGGCGGGGCCGGCAGGACGCGGGCCGGCAGGTGGGCCAGGTGTACGCGTGGAACACGGGCGGCTCCATCGTGGGCTCGCTCGCGGGCGGCTTCGGGGTGATTCCGCTGCTCACCGCGCCGGTGACCTGGCAGGCCGTGTCCGGACTCCTCGCGGCGCTGGGCCTGGGCGCCGCCCTCCTCTCCTTCCAGCGGGAGCGCCAACGCAGCGCCCTGGTGGCGCCGGTGCTGGCCACCGCGCTCGCCGTGCTGCTGCTCACCGCGCAGGGGCCCACCGCCGCGTGGCGCCACTCCGGCGTGGGCGCGGGCCGGACGGGGTTGGAGAACGCCAACAACCAGCGGATCGACGGGTTCCTGCGCACCAGCCGGGCCGCCATCGCCTGGGAACACGAGGGCGTGGAGAGCAGCGTCGCGCTGGGGGATGACGACGCCCTGCACTTCATCGTCAACGGCAAGGTGGACGGCAACGCCATTGGCGACGCGACCACCCAGGTCATGGCGGGCCTCGTCGGCGCGATCCTGCACCCGGCGCCGCGCACGTCGCTCGTCATCGGGCTGGGCACGGGCAGCACCGCGGGCTGGCTGGGCCGGGTCCCGGAGATGGAGCGCGTGGACGTGGTCGAAATCGAGCCCGCCATCCTGGAGGTCGCGCGCCGCAGCCACTCCGTGAACGCGGACGTGATGAACAACCCGAAGGTGCACACCGTCTTCGGCGACGCGCGCGAGGTGCTGCTCACCACCCGCCAGCGCTACGACATCATCTTCTCCGAGCCCTCCAACCCGTACCGCGCCGGCATCTCCAGCCTCTTCACGCGCGAGTTCTACCAGGCGGCGAAGCAGCGGCTGTCCGAGGGAGGCCTGTTCCTGCAATGGCTCCAGGCCTACGAAGTGGATTCCCTCACCGTCCAGAGCGCCTACGCCACGCTCGTCTCGGAGTTCGCGGAGGTGGACACCTGGCAGACGCAGTCCGGAGACCTGCTGCTCATCGCCTCCACGAAGCCGCGGTCACTCGAGCTGCAAGCGCTGCGCGCCCGCATTGCAAAGGAGCCCTTCCGCACCGCGCTGTCCGCCGTGTGGCGGACGGACGAACTGGAGGGCGTGCTCGCGCACTTCATCGCGAACGCGGGGCTGGCGAAGCTGGCGGCGGAGCGCGGCGCGAACATGATCAACACGGACGACCTGTCCTCCATGGAGTTCGCCTTCGCGCGCGGCCTGGGCCAATCCATCTCCTTCTCCACCGCGGACATGGGCCGCCTGTCGCGGCAGCTCGGGGTGGACCGGCTGGCGTTCACGGGGGGAAGCCCGGACTGGGGGCGCGTGGAAGAGCTGCGGTTGTGGCTGGGGACCACGCTCCCTGGGCAGGTGTCCGAACAGGCCCGTCCCTACAAGGCCTTCGTCGACGCCGCACAGGCGGGCCAGGACGCCTTGGCGCTGAGGCACTGGACGCGCATGAAGCGGGAGCCCCGCGGCCCCCTGGAGCAGTACCTGGTGGCACGCGCGCTGGTGATGACCCGCAACCCCAAGGCGCTCGAGGCCGTGCAGGCCTTGAGGGCGATCCTCCCCGTCGAAGCGGACTTCCTGGAGGCCCTGCACCTGGAGTCCCAGAAGCAGGATGCTCCCGCCACGGCGTTGCTCGAGCGCGCGTTCACGGCCCTGCGAGAGGATCCATGGCCGACGCGGGAGCTGACGCGCACGGCGCTGGGCGCCGCGGTCCGGGTGGGCCAGCGCTCTCCGGAGTTGGCCCGGCGGCTCTACGTGGCGCTCGAGCAGCCCTTCGCGGCCAGCGCGGCCACGGAGCGGCGGAAGCTGGTCCGCGCGAGGCTCGCGGTCGCGGCGGGAGGCATGGCGATGTGCGTGGAGGGGCTCTCGCCCCTGGAGCCGCATTTCCCATGGAACCGCGACCTGTTGATGGAGCGTGCCGCGTGCTACGCCCAGCATGGCGACGCCCGGGCGGAAACGGCGCGGGAGGACCTGGAGCGCTTCCTGGCCCAGGCGCCCCCTCCCTTCCTGGAGGACGCCCTCCCAGAAGAGCCCCCGAGGAATGAGGCGCCGAAACAAGAGGCGCCGCAGGCCACGGACGTCCCGGAGGGACAGTAGGTCCGCCCCGCTCCGTGGTGCTCAGGGCGCCGGGCGCGGGCTCTTCGCCTTCGCCTGGGGCCGTCCGGGCCGCCAGCCCAGGACAACGCGCCCATACGGAGCGGGCCCCATGTCCAGCCCGCGGACGTTCAGGCTTTCGCGCTGGCGGTCCAGCAGCGCGTAGTCGTTGATGAGCGACAGGCCCACCGACGAACTCAGCCACAGGTCGCGGCCCAGGTGGACGTTCACGGTGGGGCCCACGCGAACCTGCGTCTCGCGCAGGTAGCTGGCGTTCAGCGCCTGGAGCTCCGGGTCGAAGCGGGTGCGGAGCACCTGCATGTCCAGCGCGCCCACCAGCCCCAGCTCCACCGTGTCGCCCAGCTTGCGCAGCAGCGTGAGCCGGGGCAGGCCCACCTCCAGGACGTACGGGCCCCGGTTGTAGGTCAGGCTCAGCATGGGCACCACCGGCAGCTTGTCGAACGGCCACAGCGCGACCACTCCGAACGTCACCCCGAGACCCGGCGTGTCCTCGAACTGGTAGTTGGCCATCGCGAACGCCACCCACGACGTGTCCAGCGCCATGTCGAAGGACGACTGGAAGTCCGTGCGGGTGCTGGCCATCACGCCCGTGACGAGCAACCAGCGCGGCACCAGGGGCCGGACGACCGTGAGCCCCAGTTGGATGCGGTGGAACTGCCGATCCACCGCGTCATCGCCCACGGCGGGCACGTCCACGCCCATCCACCGCGTCTCGTAGCCCACCGAAGGCAGCAGGTACGTGCGCCCCAGGACGAGCGGGGGCAGCGGCACGCGCAGCTCCAGGGTCCGCCGCTCCTTGAGGTGGACGCCTCCCGCGTCCAGCGAGCCTCCGCCGGAGACGCCGTAGCTCAGATAGAGCCGGTCGGCCTGCGTCTGCGCCAGCACGTGGGTGCCCATGAGCAGCAGCAGCGCCACGACCCAGCCGCTCAAGCCCGCGGTCGTCCGGGCCCGGAGTCGCCATCGCACGGCGCGGCGGAAGTCCACGCGCATCAACACCCTGCCTTCGCAAGACGGGGCAGCCGGTCCTGGCCCCGAAGCCGGGGAGTCTACCCTGCCCTGCTCCACCCAGGGTGAAACGAAAGGCGTGTGGGTGTGTCAGCCCACCATGGCGTTCACCTCGGCCGTGAAGGCCGCGTCCTCGTCCGCATGGACGACGAGCGACGGCAGCACGGTGAGGTCCGCCCGGCCGCCCTTCACCGCGTGGAGCCGCACCCGCCGGGGCCAGTCCTGCGCGGTGCCGGTCAGCGCACGCACACAGGGGGCCGTCAGGCTTCGGGATCCATGAAGAGCAACCCAGCGGGCACGCGCGGCTCCACGCGCAGGGTGCGCGGAGGCAACGTGGCCTGGGCCTCCATCACCGCCCGCACCTCCCACACCGGCGGAGGGTTGAGCGCGAAGCCCGCCTGGAACGTGCCGGCCTCCACGCCCGCCACCAGCGCGCCCAGGCCGTGCACCGGGAACACCTGCGGATGTCCGGACGCCTCCGGCTCCTGGATGCCCAGCACCGTGCGCAGCACCAGCGCGTTGAGCAGCGCCAGGTCCAGGCTGCGCAGCGTGGGGTTTCGAGGCGCGCCCTTCAGGTGCGCCAGGTCCAGCCCCTGACGGAAGCGCAGGATGCGGCCCCGGCCTCCCGGCAACACCAGCAGCACGGCGTGCTGTCCGGGCACCAGCGTGGCCAGCCGCTCGCGCGCCGCGGAGAGTCCCTGCGGCGTGGTGAGGGGCGCGTCCAGCTCCGTCACGCGCGCGTACGCGGCCACCAGGGTGAGGAAGGTGTCCTCCTGGAACGTCTCCACGCCCTTCAGGGCACGGTGGATGGGGCACAGCTCCAGGCCCGGCTCGGACAGCGGCACCACCGCGGCCAGCGTCTGGCCCTGCTCGCTCAGGGCCGCCAGGGGCCGCATGGGCGCATCGTCCAGCACCGCCTGCAAGCGCTTGGACACCGGGGACGGTTCGATGCGCAAAAGCGACACCGGGCTGCCGTCGTACTGCCCCTTCCAGACGGAGATGCCACGCTCGGCGGCTTCGGCCAGGAGGGCACGGAGGGCGCCGTGGTCATCCGCCACCAGGGTGACGGCGGGCTCCACCTCCCACGCGCGGGGCCGGTACGGGTCCTGCTCCAACGACGGCACCGCGTCCGGCTTCAGCGCGCACAGCAGGTAGCGCACCGGAGGGCCGGAGAAGCGGCCCGCGGGGCCGTGCAGCTCCACCACGTAGAGGGCGGGACGTGCGTCCTTCAACAGCCCGCCCGAGTCGCGCAGCCGGCGCAGCTCGGCGCTCGGGTTCGCGGCCTCCAGCAGGGGCCGCACATGCGTGGGCAGTGGGGCCGCGTTGCCGCGAGGAGGACCGTCACCGGGCTCCAGCGAGGAGCCCAGCGAGGTCAGGAGGGCCGAGAACGGAAGGACGCGCGCCATACCGGGGAAAGGTGATGCCGCCCTTCCCCGCGTGCCATGACGCCTGCTCGCCCGTCCGCCTGGCCGTCTACCACCAGACGTTCTTGTAGGGCCGGTCCTTGGCGCTGCGCAGGGAGGACCGGTCCACGCTCTCTTCCCACAGCAGGCTCACGGTGGTGATGGCGCCCGCGGAGCCCAGGAAGGACAGCACGTAGGGGGTGGACTGGTTGAAGCCGCCCAGCACCAGGCCGGAGATGAGCAGCACCGCCGCGCCCACGCCGCCGCCGAAGAGGTCCGCACGCAGAATCTGCGACGCCGTGGGGTTGTAGCGCATGGTCGCCAGGGCCAGCACGCCCGCGCCCACTCCCGGAGAGATGAGCAGCAGGTCCTTCCACGTCTTGCCGGAGATGGCCGTGCCGGAGAAGTGCACGATGGCGAGGAACAGCGCGCTGTACGCCGCCGCCCAGCCCGCGCCGGACGCCACCAGCAGGCCGTCCGAGAGCGGCAGCTGCCCACCGCCGATGCCCGCCGTCAGCCACGCGCCCAGCTCCGCGCCCAGGAACCCGGCCCAGGTGAGCACGCCCGCGTCCTGGGTGATGAGGTCCATGAAGCCCGCGAGGAACATGCCGCCGATCCCCGAGTTGAGGATGGTGAAGTTCGCCATGGGCGTGTCCACCCAGTTGTTGAACTGCCACCACGCGGAAGCGCCGAAGCCCAGGCCCGCGCCGATGAGCGTGCCCGCGAGCATGGACTCGCGCGAGCTGCGGTCGAAGTTGAACTCCTTGTTGAACGCCTGCGTGAAGAAGCCGCCCAGCGCGCCCAGGGCCGTGTGGTGCAGCACGAAGCGCGTGCTGCCGGGACCGGACAGGAACGGCCCCCGGCGGCGCTGGCCGTCCAGGAACACGCCGTTGTCCTCCGGCGGCGGGCGGAGCCGCGAGGCGGCCGTCGCGGTCTCGTCGCGGATGGACTCCGGGCGAACCTCGCGCGTGCCTTCCGTCAACGGCGCCTGAGGCTCGGTGCGCAGGCGGTCCGGATCCGGCGGCGCGAGCGGCGCGTCGCTCGCGCGGGGAGGCACGTCATCCGGGTTCGTCTGCGTGGACGGCGGATACGCGTCGATGTTCGACGGCCGCGAGGGAGGCATCTGCCCGTCAGCGTCGCTGGAGGGCGACACGGGCTGAGGTTCCTCCGCCTGGGGCTCGGCCTGCGAGGACGGCGCCGGGTACATGCCCGGCGCGGGCGGAGGCGGCGGCTGCGGTGCCGGATAGACGCCCGTGCCACCCGCCTGCGCGAGTGCGAGGCCCGGCAACATCAGCGCGACCGCGAGGACGGTGACAGGGAGGTTCCAGGTTCGACGGTGTGACACGCGAGGCGCTCCTTGGGTCCGGCCGTCCGGCAGAAAACCACAACCGGTGCGCGCGTGTTGGTTTTCCGCCGCGTGTCGAAGATTCTCGCGCGCCCATGCCCGAAGGCATCTCGTGGTCCGAACTCGGCGTCGACTCCGCCCGCGTGCAAGCGGTGAACGAAGCCCCCTTCCCTCCTGGTCAGCGCGACTTCGTCCTCTACTGGTGCATGGTGAACCATCGGTGGGAGGAGAACCACGCGCTGGACGCCGCCATCGCGCTGGGCAACCACCTGGGCCTGCCCGTCGTCGTCTACCAGGCCATCCGCCCGGACTACCCCTACGCGTCGGAGCGGCTCCACGCGTGGGCCCTGGAGGGCATGGCGGACATGGCGAAGGGCTGCGCCGCGCGCGGCCTGCGGTACTGGCTGGAGCTGCCGCGCACGAAGAAGGAGCACAAGCCGCGGCTCGCGAGCCTGGGCCGGCGCGCGGCGGCCGTCGTGTCGGACCTGTTCCCCACGTACATCATCCCGGGCCACCTGCGCGGCGCGGCGAAGGCGCTGCGGGTGCCGCTCCTCGCCGTGGACGCCTCCTGCGTGGTGCCCATGCAGCGCATCCCCGCGGCCCAGGTGGGCGCGTACGCGCTGCGCCCCAAGCTGCGCAAGCTGTGGCCGGAGTACCTGGAGCGCACGCTGCCCAAGCGCAAGCCCCGCGTGTCGGGCGCGAAGCTCCAGCCGGACTTCGAGCTGTCCGACGCCGTGAAGGCCCGCGCCGCGCTGGACACGTTCGCGTTGGATCATTCCGTGAAGCCCGTCTCCGAGCGCGGCGGACGCAAGGCAGGCCTCGAGGCCCTGGATGCGTTCCTTCACGAGCGGCTGGAGGGCTACGACACCGGCCGGAATGATCCAGGCCTGGGCCAGCAGTCCAACCTGTCGCCCTACTTCCACTGGGGCAACCTCTTCCCCGGCGAGGCAGCGCGCGCGGCCATCGCGGCGAAGGGCAAGGACCACCCCGCCGTGCAGTCCTTCGTGGAGGAGCTGCTCGTGCGCCGCGAGCTGGGCTTCAACTACTGCTTCCACACGCCCGGCCCGAAGCAGCTGAGCACGGACTCCCTGCCCGGCTGGGCGCGCGAAACGCTCTCACGCCACCGGAAGGATCCGCGTCCGCACCTCTACTCGTTCGAGGATCTGGATCAGGGCCGCACGCAGGACGCGCTCTGGAACGCGGCCCAGCGCGAGCTGCGGGAGCGAGGGCGGATCCACAACTACCTGCGCATGCTCTGGGGCAAGAAGATCCTGGAGTGGAGCCCCACGCCGGAAGAAGCGCTGGCCCGCATCGCGCGGCTCAACGACACCTACGCGGTGGACGGACGCGACCCGGCGAGCGTCTCCAACTTCATGTGGGTCCTGGGGCTGCACGACCGGCCCTTCCAGGAGCGCGCGGTGATTGGGAAGGTGCGGCCCATGAGCTCGCTCCGCACCGCGGAGAAGTTCGACCTGGACCCGTACCTGGAGCGCTGGGGCACCCTGTAGGCAGCCGGTGGACACACTCATGAAGACGGCGGTTCACTTTCCGGCCCGGGGTCACTAAACCGGACGGACGCACCCGCTTTCGCGGAATGAATCAGGAGTCAGCCATGGGCACGATGAAGTTCGAGGTCCCCCACAACCTTCCCAAGGACGAGGTCAAGAAGCGCGTCGAGCAGCTCCTCCAGTACTGGGGTTCCAAGTACGGCGTGAAGTCCGACTGGCAGGGCGACGAGGGCGCGAAGCTCGTCGGCAAGGTGATGGGCATCAACCTGGACGCCACCTTCGTCATCACGGACAAGGCCATCTCCGGCGAGGGCACCGACCCCGGAATGCTGCTGCGCAGCCAGGCCAAGACGTACATCCAGAAGAAGTTCGGCGCGGTGCTGGATCCGTCCAAGAGCCTGGATCAGGTGAAGGGCAACCTGGACTGAAGCGGACCGCCGTGCGCCGGGCTGTCCAATCAGCCCGGCTGCTCCTCCAGCGCGGCCAACGCATAGCGGGCCGCGCGGGAGATGGCCTCCGCGGAGTCGAGCATCTCCGGGTAGTGCCCCGCCAACGGGCGCTGCGGATACTTCAGCTGAGCGACGGCGTTGCGGTAGCTGCGCCGGGCCGCCTCGAAGTCCTGCGTGCGCTCCTGCACCTGGGCCAGCAGGTAGTGGCCAATGGCCAGCGTGGGCTCCAGGAACAGGGCCTTGGCCAGCTCGGAGCGAGCCTCGGTCAGGCTTCCCGCCTGCATCGCCGCCACCCCGCCGAAGACGCGCGCCTCCACGCACAGCGGCTCGCGCTGGAGCGCCTGACCGAAGGTTTCGCGCGCCTCGTCGATGCGGCCGGTGAGCGAGTACAGGTTGCCCAGCGTCAGGAGCGCGTCCAGGTCGGAGGGCTCGTCCACCAGCAGGCGCTTCACGCCGTCGATGGCGCCAGGGAAGTCCCCCTGCGCCATCTTCCGCACGGCCATGTTCAAGCGCTCCGCGGGCGGCAGCAGCTGCGGCCACGAACCGCTGGGGCGCGCGGGCACCGCTTCCGTCAGCGGCCGGGACGCGGGCGGATCCACGCGCACCGCCGCGAAGGAACCGGTCGTCGCGGTCCGGCGCGGAGGCTCTCCGGGACGGGTCGGCTCCAGCTTGATGGCGGGGAACTCCCCGGTGCGCGCCGGCTCTGGCCGGACCGCGGGGAACTCCCCGGTGCGGCGCCCCGCCAGCGCGCCCACCGCGGGCATCTCCAGGGTGGGCCTGCGCACGGGCGCGTCCGGTCCCCTGGCACTCGCCGCGTCGGTGCGCAGCCTGGCCGCGGTCTCCGCGCCGGCCTGCATCCGCTGGCGCAGCTCCACGGCGAAGGACTCCGGGCTGCCCGGCCGGAGCTCCGACGCCATGGGCGCCAGCGGCGGCGGCGGACGGGGGCGCTCGCCCAGGGGGCGCCGGTACACGAACGCACCGTCCACTTCGATCATCTCGAAGCGGTCATAGACCTTGAACAGGCTCTCCGAGTACCCCAGGAAGAGCAGCCCGCCCGGACGCAGCGCCGCGAGGAAGCGGTCCATCAGCGCGCGGATGGTGGGCAGGTCGAAGTAGATGATGACGTTGCGGCAGAGGATGAGATCCAGTGACGAGGGCGCCACCTTGTCGAACACCGGCACGGCCAGGTTCTGGCCGTCGAAGCGGATGTACTCGCGCAGGATGGGAGACGCCTCGTAGCCGTCCTCCACGGGCCGGAAGAAGCGCTTGAGCCGCTCCGGTCCAATGGCCATCGCGCGACGCGTGGTGAAGCGCCCCTGCCGCGCGGCCTCCACCGCGGCCAGGTTCAGGTCGGTGGCCCACAGGTCCACCTCCACCGCGAGCGCCCCCAGCTCCGCCATCACCAGCGCCAGGCTGTAGGGCTCCTCGCCGGTGGCGCAGCCCGCGGACCAGATGGTCACCTTGCGCATCTCGCGCCGGGCCCGCGCGAGCAGCTCCGGCAGCACACTCTGCTCCAGCGCGCGGAACTGCTTCGCGTCGCGGAAGAACTCCGTGTGCCCCACCGTCACCAGCGGCAAGAGCGCGCGCAGCTCCTCCTCGCCGCTAACGCCCATCAACTTCTGCAGGTACTTCTCAGGGTCGCTCAGCCCCAGCACGGGCATGCGCGTGGACAGGGCGAGCCGCAGGCTGTGGTAGCCATCCAGGGTGATCTTCAGCCCCGCGCGTTCCAGGAGGAGCGCGGACAGCTGCTGGAGCACTTTGTTGCCCACGTTCAGCACGCATCCACCCACTGCACGAGCGTCGGCGCGATGACGTCCAGCGGAAGCACCTGCTGCGCCGCGCCCAGCAGCACCGCCTCGCGAGGCATGCCGTAGACGACGCACGTGGCCTCGTCCTGCGCGATGGTGCGCCCGCCCCGCTCGCGAATCTCCTTCAACCCCCTGGCGCCGTCGCGGCCCATGCCCGTCAGGATGACGCCAATGCACCGCCGGCCGAAAGACTCCCCGGCCGAAGTGAGCAGCATGTCACACGAGGGCCGGAAGCCCCGCAGGGCAGGTCCTGTATCCAGTTCCAGACGGCCGTCCGGCTTCACCAGCAGATGTCCTCCCGAAGGGGCGATGTACACCGTGCCCGGCTCCATCCACGCGTCATGCGTCGCCTCGACCACGCGCAGCGCCGTCTCCGTGGAAAGCCAGTGCGCCAGGCCTTCCGTGAAGCCCTGGCTGATGTGTTGACAGTAGGCGATGGGCGCGGGGAATCCCCGCGGAATCATCCGCAGCACGGAGGCGACGGCCTTCGGCCCGCCCAGCGAGGCAGCCAGCGCCACCAGGGGGAAAGGCGCGGTGGGCCCTTCCTGCACCGGCTGTTTGGCCTTGGGCGAGGAAGGCGGCGAGCGCACGCCCTTCACCTGCGCCAGCATCACCAGCTTGCGGTTCACCGCGTGCCAGAAGTCCGGCCCCGGAGTCATGGGCCGGTCCATCACGTCCAGCGCGCCCATGGCCAGCGCCTGGAACGCCTGCTGGCCGGTGAGCACGCCCGGGTGCAGCGCGAGGATGGGCGTGGGGCGCTGGGCCATGATGCGCTCGATGGCGCCCAGCGCCTCCGACGACACCAGGTCCACCAGAAGCACGTCCGGGAAGTGCCTGCGCACCACCGCTTCCGCGCCCACGAAGTCCGCCTCTGGCGGGCCCACGGCGACCAGGGACTCGCCCTCGAAGAGCCCGCGCACCAGCCCGCGCAGGCCCCGCCCCACCAGGAGTACCCGGAACGCCAGTCCCATCACCGCCGTGCCGCCGCCCACGAGAGGCTCCTCAGGTCAGCCTATCGATGGACTGCGCCAGGATCTCCACTCCCAGCTCGCCCTTCACCAGGTACGCATCCGCGCCCGCATCCAGGCCGCGCCGCTTGTCCTCCGGCGACGCGAGCGACGACAGGATGATGACCGGGATGCGCGCCACGGCGGGCGTGCCCTTCAGCCGCCGCGTGAGGGAGAAGCCGTCCAGCTTCGGCATCTGCACGTCGGTGAGGATGAGGTCGTACGTGTTCGTCTGCACCTTCACGTACGCCTCCTCGCCGTCCTGGGCCTCCTCCACGGAGTGGCCCAGCGCCTTGACGAGCGCGCCTTCCGTCGCACGCGCGATGGGCGAGTCGTCCACCAGGAGCACACGCAGCCGCCGGCTGGCGGGCGCCTGGGTGACGGGGCGGGCCATGCGGCGCACCTCCGTCATGATGTCCGGAACGTGCAGCAGCACCGCGATGCGCCCGTCCTCCAGCGCCGCCGTGCCCGCGATGAACGGCGCGCCCTTGAGGAACTCTCCTCCACAGGGCTTCACCGCCACCTCGCGCTCGTCCACGAAGCCGTCCACCACCAGCGCGGCGTAGTCGTCGCCGTGGCGCACCACCACCGCGGGAGGCTTGTCGAAGCGGTTGCCGCCGTTGAGGCCCAACAGCGGCCCCAGCGCCACCAGCGCCGTGGGCTTGCCCCGGTGCCGCACCGCCAGCGTGCCGAACACCTCCATGCGGTCATCCGGCTTGATGCGCATGACGGCCACCACGTCCGCGGCAGGCATGCCGTAGACGTCGTCGCCCAGGCGCACCAGCAGCACCTTCATGAGGGCCAGCGACTGAGGCAGGCGCAGCGTGATGGTGGTGCCGCGGCCCTGGCGGCTCTGCACGCCCACGGACCCGCCCAGCGTCTCCACCTTGCGCTTCACCACGTCCATGCCCACGCCGCGGCCGGACAGCTCACTGACCTGTTCGCGCGTGGAGAAGCCGGGGCGGAAGATGAGCTCGATGGCCTCGCGCTCCGACAGCGCGGCGGCCTGCACCGGCGACAGCAGGCGCTTGTTGATGGCCACCTGCTTGAGCCGCTCGGTGTCCATGCCGCGGCCGTCGTCCTCCACCTCGATGTGGAGCATGTCGCCGTCCACGCGCACGCGGATGCGGATGCGGCCCGTGTCGGGCTTGCCCATCTGCTGGCGGAAGTCCGGGGACTCCAGGCCGTGGTCCACGGCGTTGCGCAAGAGGTGCACCAGCGCGTCGCGCACGTCGGCCAGCATGGACCGGTCCACGCCGATGTCGGCGTTCTCGATGACCAGGTCCACTTCCTTGTTCTGCGTCTTCGCGATGTCGCGCACCGCGCGAGGGAACGCGTCGAACACGGTGGACAGCGGCACCAGGCGCGCCTCGGCCACGTGGTCCGCCAGCTGGGCCAGGTTGCCGTGCAGCGTGTTGATGCCGTCCCCGTTGCGGCGCACGAAGCGGAACGCGTCGTCGCGCAGCATGTGCAGGTCCGCCTCCGCGCGCTCCAGCTCCGTGCGGATGGCGTCCGGGACGTCCACGTCCTCGGAGATGCGCAGGAAGCGGTCGCCCAGGCGGCTGAAGCGCTCGAAGAGCTGCGCCGTCTCCGTGCTGCGAAGCCGGCCGCGCGCGCTCTCCACCAGCAGGTCGCCGGCGAGCAGGCCCAGCGAGTCCAGCACCTCCACGTTCACGCGGATGCTGCGGTCCGCGATGGAGTTGCTCTTCGCGATGTTCGGAGCCTCCTCCTCCTTCGCGGCCGGAGCGGGCGCGGCCACGACGCCAGGGTCCGCCGCACGGGGCGCGGCCTGCGCGGGCGCCGGGGCAGGCACGGGGGCCTGCACCACGGCGGCGGGAGGCGCCACCGGAGCCTGTACCGCGGGCTTGGGCGGCGCGGCGGCGGGCTTGCGCACCGGGCCCAGCGCGGGCACGGGGTGGCCAGACACGTCCGACAGCGCCTTGACCATCTCCTCGGTGGCGGACGAGCCGGTGTGGGCCGCGTCCAGGTCCTCGATGAGGTCCGACAGCACGTCGCAGGCACGGAGCATGACGTCCGTGGCCGTCTCGGTGGCCGTCTTGCCTTCGCGCTCGGCGCGCAGGACGTCCTCGGCGGCGTGCGCGAGCTGCCCGATGGCGGCCAGGCCCAACATGCGGGCCTCGCCTTTCATCGTGTGCAGTTCGCGCGCGACGTCGTCCGCGGCCTGCTCCGCGGTCTCCTTCTCCAGGTCGATGACTCCCAGTTGAATCTTCTGGAGTCGGTCGGCCGTGACCTCCTGGAACTTCTTCAGGAGGGATTTCTTGAGGGCCTCGGTGTCCATGGGTCGCGGGCCTCAGGGCGCTTGTGGCGCCCCTCGACCCATTTCTCCCCTCAGGAGAACGCCTGCTAGTCGGCCTTGAAACGCTTGATGAGCTCGGCGAGCCGGGCTGCGAGCTGGGTGAGCTCGGCGGCGGCCCCGGTGGCCTGCTTCGACGCCTGCGTCGTCTGGCGCGTCACGTCTTCAATCTCCGCCATGGACGCCACCACCTGCTCGGTGGCCGTGCGCTGCTGCTGGGTCGCCAGGTTGATGACCCGGGCCGCGTCGCTCGTCTCCTGCACGCCGGCGAGGATGCCTTCCACGGCCTGCGCCGCCACCGCGCCCAGCTTCTCGCCGGACTCCGTGGCGTGCTTGGACGCGTCCGCGGCGCCCGCGGCGGCCTGCGTGGCCTCGCGGATCTCGGTGATCAGGTTCTTGATCTCCTTGGTGGACTCCAGGACGTTCTCCGCCAGCCGGCGCATCTCCGCCGCGACGATGGAGAAGCCCTTGCCCGCCTCGCCCGCGCGGCTGCCTTCCAGCGCCGCGTTGAGCGCCAGCAGGTCGGAGCGGTCCGCGATCTCGTCAATCACCTCCACCACCGTGCCAATGCGCTCCACGCGCTTGGACAGCTTGGAGATGGAGTCCGCCACCGCGACGCCGTCGCTGCGGATCTGCTGCATGGCCTGGATGAACTCGCCAATGGCGCCGCGGCCCGCGCGGGCCGCGCCCAGCGTCTCCTCCGCCACGCGCGCCACGCTGCCCGCGTTCTCCGCGATCTGCGCGGACGCGTGCTTCAGCTCCTCCATGGTCGCGGTCGTCTCGTGGATGGCCGCGGCCTGCTCGGTGGAGGACGTCTCATGCTGCGTGGACGCCGCCAGCACCTGGTTGGCGGAGGACGACAGCCGCAGCGCGGCCTCGTTGATCTCCCGCACGAAGATGCGCAGCGTCTCGATGACCTTGCCGAAGCCCTCCAGCAGGGGCCCGAGCTGGGGGTCTTCGGTGGACGTGTTCCAGCGCGACAGGTCGCCTTCACGCACCAGGATGATGAGCGAGTCGAGCGCCTGATCGATCTCCTGCGCCGCCACCTGCTTGCGGTGTTCGGCGGAGGAGAACTGCTCCAGCACCTGGTTGAGCAGGTGGCCGAAGCCGCTGGCGTCAGCCTGCACGCGGTCCTGCGGCACGCGCGCGTTCAGGTTGCCGGCCAGCACCGCCATCAGCGTGTCGGTGAAGGGCTTGAGCGGATCCGTCACGGTGTTGGCGATGACGGACTGCGCGCCGGCCTTCACGCCCGGGGACTTCCTCGCGCCGCGGGACTTCGCGGGCTTCTCGTTGGGGCTCTCCAGGGACATGTGTGTCAGTGCCTTCCTTGCGTCTTCAAGGTTTCCGCCAAATCAATGAGCAACACGGGACGGCCCGCCTCTTCATCCAGGCAGATGCCCACCGCATACGAAGCCGCCGCGGCGGCGGCCGGCATGCGGCGCAGCCCGGCGACGGGGATGGTGCGCACCCCGTTGACGGCGTCCACCTTCAGGTGGCCCTCGCCCTCGGGGGTGTCGAACACGAGCGCGCGGTGCCCCTTGTGGGGCATTCCCAGGTCGCGCACGGTCAGGTCCTCCGGGAGCGCCCGGTCGATGCGCAGCACGGACGACGCGTCCGTGCCGTACTCCGAATCACCAATCTGGAAGAAGAGGACGTCCACCTCTCCCACGGCCCGTTCCTGCTCGGGGGCTTCCTCATCCAGCAGGACGTCGCCGCTCATCGCACCACCGCGCGCTGACGGGCCGTCTGCAGGAGCTTGGAGAAGTTGAGCAGGTTGAGGCCATCCGCCGGGCCCGACCCATGCACGACGCCCAGCAGGTGCTCCGCGGCCTGATCACCGCCCAGGGGCGGCGGCAGGATGTCCGCCACGGGGATGCGCCGCAGGCCGAGCACGACGTCCGCCACCACGCCGGAGACGTAGTTGCCGCTGACGCCCACGAAGATGCGGGTGCGCGGACCGATGCGCGCCTCGCCCTTGCTGAGGAAGCGCAGCATGTCCACCACGGGAAGCACCTGGCCGCGGTGGCCGGTGACGCCCAGGATGAAGGACGGCGTGCGCGGCAGCGGCGTGAGCAGCCCGGCGCGCAGCACCTCGAGCACGTTCTCACTGGGCACGCCGAAGCGCAGCTCGCCCACGCGGAAGCAGAAGAATTCCAGCTCCGGCCGGGCCTGGGCGGCCACCGTGCGGTCTGGCGCCTTGCGCAAGGCGCGTTGGAGGGGGGAGGAGTTCGGGATCAAGGCAGCGAAGTATCAGAGACCAGGATAAAGAGGGTCAAGGGTCCATCGTCCGGTGGTGGACCGGCCGCCTGCTCTCCGTTTCGATGGTCCATCGTGACCCAAAGGTGTAGGGTTGTGCGCTGGCAGCCCTTGAGGAGGACGATGTCCCGCGTACTGGTCATTGACGACAGCCCGATGCTTCTGGAGCTTACCGTCCGGGCCCTGACGGCCGCCGGCTATGAGGCCAGTGGCGCACAGGACCTGGCCGCGCTCGACCAGAAGCTCACCGAGGGCCCGTTCGCGCTCATCCTCATGGACGTGAACATGCCGGAGATGTTCGGCGACGACGTCGTCGAGTACCTCCGCAAGCAGAAGGGCGTCACCGCCAAGCTCGTCCTCTACTCCGACATCTCGGAGCAGGAGCTGGAAGCGAAGGTGAAGAACTCCGGCGCGGACAGCTACATTCTCAAGAGCGGAGGCCTGGAGGGCGTGCTGGGAGGCGTGATGGGCCTCATCGGCGCCCCGGCGCTGAACATCCCCTGTCTCTTATACACATCTCCGAGCCCACGAGACGCTCA
>NZ_RAWP01000033.1:0-88008 GCF_003668935.1 Corallococcus sp. AB032C
CCCGACAACACCGCCACCTTCCTCGCCCCCAGCGCCGCCGGCGCGTCCGCGCGCACCACCACCGTCTCCCCCTCCAACAACGCCTGGCCCGGCGCCAGCGCCACGAACCCCTCCAACATCTCCTGGACCACCGCGCGCGGCGCGTTGACGAGCTTCTTCACCATCGACTCCTGGGTCGGAACGAACGGGGATGGACTGCGCTCCAATACCGACCCTTCCGCCCCCATCGCAGCCCGTCAAGCCGGACGTACGCCGCAAGGCCGTGGAGAGACGTTTGCGTCACAGAACCCGCTTTCCCATTGACTCCAGAGGATTTCTGAGGATGATTCTCATTATCATTCGCTAAGCTGCATCAAAATACGGCGGTCCGGCGCGAAGCGCGCCCGGGTCCGGCAGAGCCTTGCCTGGCATTGCCGGGCCGAGCCATGGCCGACGTGTGTCTGGATTCAGGTGATTGTCTTGAGTGCTCCATCCCCCGCCCCGCGTGAGCGCACGCTGCTGTGGCTGCTCGCGGCGGTGCAGTTCACCCACGTCGTCGACTTCATGATGCTGATGCCGCTGGGCCCGTTGCTGATGCAGCGGCTCTCGCTGTCGGCGACGCGGTTCGGAGCGCTGGTGTCCGCGTACACGCTCGCGTCCGCGGCCATGGGCGTGCTCGGCGTGTTCTGGCTGGATCGCCTGGAGCGCAAGCGCACGCTGCTGATGCTCTACGCGGGCTTCATCATCGCCACGCTCCTGTGCGGCGCGGCCACCGGGGCCACGGGCCTGCTCATCGCTCGCACCGTCGCCGGAGGCTGCGCGGGGCTGATGGGCGCCGTCGTCATCGCCATCGTCAGCGACACCGTGCCCGCGGAGCGCCGGGGCCAGGCCATTGGCACCGTGATGACGGCCTACGCGCTGTCCGCCGTCGCGGGCGTGCCGCTGGGCCTGGGCCTCGCGAACCTCGGGGGTTGGCGCGCGCCGTTCATCGTCCTCGCGGCGGTCGCGGGCTTCGTGTGGCTGCTGCTCCTGCGCTTCCTGCCGCGCGTGGACGGGCACATGTCCCAGGCGTCCGGCGCCTCCGCCACCGCGGGCTTCACGCCCCGGCTGGCCATGGGCTGGGGCCTCACCTTCACCGTGGTGTTCGCCAGCTTCCTGCTGATCCCCTACCTGGGCGCCTTCATGGTGGGCAACGTGGGCCTGTCCCTCACGGACCTGCCCTGGGTGTACCTGGCGGGTGGCGCGGCCACCTTCGTGAGCTCGCGCTGGATTGGACGGTTGGCGGACCGCATGGGCCCTGCTCGCGCGCTGGGGCTGCTGCTCGTCGCCACCATGGTGCCGCACCTGCTCTTCACCCACCTGCCTCCGTCTCCGCTGCCGGTGGTGGCCGTCGTGTTCGTGCTCTTCATGACGCTCACCTCCGGCCGCGCCATCCCCACCATGGCGCTGGTCGCGTCGCAGGTGCCGCCGTCCATCCGGGGCCGCTACCTCGCGGTCAACATCGCCGCCAGCGACGGGGCCTCGGGGCTCGCCGCGTGGATGGGAGGACTCCTGCTCACCACCGCGCCGGACGGCACGCTCATCGGCTTCGCGCAGCTGGGCTGGCTGGCCGTGGGCATCTCCGCGCTCGCGCTCGGGCTGTTGTGGACCTTCGTGGGCCGCGCCGTGCGGCTGGACGCGACGCCCGCGCCCTGAATCCCTCTTCACCCCTCACCAGGACCCTTCCATGTCCCAGGCAACACCCCGTCACCCATCCCTGCCTCGCCCCATCGTGGGTGAGATCAAGCTGGAGCGCTCCAACCAGCTGCTCGCCGAGGCCCGCAAGTGGGTCCCCGGCGTCACGCAGACGATGATGAAGAAGCCGGACCACTTCGCCCCCGGCGCCTTCCCCGTGTTCCTCGCCAAGGGCAACGGCGCCCTGGTGGAGGACGCGGACGGCCAGGAGTACATCGACTTCATCCAGGCGCTGGGCGCCAACATGCTGGGCCACAACCACCCGGCCGTCGCGGAGACCATCCGCAAGCACCTGGCGGAAGGCATCATCCACTCGCTGCCCACGCCGGTGGAGGTCTCCTCCGTGAAGGCGCTGGTGGAAGTGATTCCCGGCGCGGAGATGGCCCGCTTCTTCAAGACGGGCGCGGACGCCACCTCCGCCGCCGTGCGCCTGTCTCGCCACCTCACCGGCCGCGAGCACATCGTCACCGTGGGCTACAACGGCTGGCACGACCACTTCATGTATGACACGCCGGGCGTGCCCCCGACGGTCGCGAAGCTCACCACGCGCCTGCCCCTCTTCACGCCCCCGGACGAGCCCGCGCTCATCGAGCACATCGAGAAGCACGGCGCCCAGCTGGCCTGCGTGCTGCTGGCCATCCCGTACAACCGCACCGTCACCCGCGAGTTCCTCCTCCAGGTGAAGGAGACCTGCGCGAAGCACGGCGTGCTGTTCGTCCTGGACGAGGTCGTCACCGGCTTCCGTCTGGCTTTGGGCGGCGCGCAGCAGTTCTTCAACATCCAGGCGGACTTCGTCACGCTGTCCAAGGGCATCGCCGCGGGCATGCCCCTGTCCGCCATCGCGGGCCCTGAGAAGTACCTGTCGCGTCTCAGTGAGCTCCAGGTGTCCACCACCTTCGGCGGTGAGATGCTCTCACTGGCCGTGTGTGAGGCGGTCATCAAGGAATACCGCACCACGAACTACGTGGAGCACATCGCCAACCTGGGCCGCCGCCTGCGTGACGGCGTCAACGCCCACGCGCGTGAGACGGGCTCCAGCCTGGAGGTCATCGGCTACGACGCCGTGCCCTTCTTCCGCTTCAGCAAGGTCATCCCCGAGCACATCGAGAAGATGATCCCCTTCCAGGCCGGCATGGCTCGCCGGGGCGTCATCCTCCGCCGCGACCTGAACTTCATCAGCGCCGTGCACACCGTGGAGCAGATTGAACACACCATCGCCGCCGCCGGCGAGGTGCTCCGCGAGACGGCCGCCGCCAAGACCAGCGCCGCCTGAGACTGAAACAATCGATCAACCACCGCCCGTGAAGCCAGACGCCGGGCGTTCCAGGCATGAGCCACCTTGACAGGAATTCGTGACCATGGCACTTCCCGGCCCGGAAAATGAGAATGGTTCTCATTTTCATTCAAACAATCCAGGCGAGCGGCTGATGGCTTCGACGACGGGACACGCGGTGGTGACGGGCGCGGCGCAAGGCATTGGCGCGGCGGTGGCGCGCAAGCTGGCGCGCACGATGCCCGTCGCGGTGTTCGACCAGAACGCCGCGGGATTGGAGCTGCTGGTGGCGGAGCTGCGCCAGCAGGGACTGAAGGCCACCGCGTTCCCGGTGGACGTGCGCGACAAGGACGGCATCGAGGACGCCATCGCGTCCATCGACTCCAAGCTGGGCCCCATCCAGGTGCTGGCCAACGTGGCGGGCATCCTGCGCATGGGGTCCGTGCTCACGCAGAGCGACGCGGACTGGATGTCCACCTTCGCCGTCAACACCCACGGCGTGTTCCATGTCTCGCGCGCGGTGGCCCGGCACATGGTGCCCCGCCGCTCCGGCGCCATCGTGACGGTGGGCTCCAACGCCGCGGGCGTGCCGCGCATGCAGATGGCGGCCTACGCGGCGTCCAAGGCCGCCTCCACCATGTTCACCAAGTGCCTGGGGTTGGAGCTGGCTGAGCACGGCATCCGCTGCAACGTCGTCTCCCCCGGCTCCACCGACACCGCCATGCAGCGGGGCATGTGGACGGACGAGTCCGGCCCCGCGCGCGTCATCCAGGGTTCGCTGGACACCTACCGCACGGGCATCCCGCTGCGGCGCATCGCCACGCCGGACGACATCGCGGAGGCCGTGGTGTTCCTCGCGTCCGACCAGGCCCGACACATCACGATGCACGATTTGTGTATCGACGGCGGCGCCACGCTGGGCGTGTAGCGCGCCCGCGACGTTCGCCTCCTCCCCCCTGACTTTTCCTCCCGGGATGGACGCAGGTCCTTCCCCCCAAATCGCCCCGAGTTGAGAATGATTCCTGATACCAAAATCGTTGAACGGCAGACGGACGCGCGGACGGTGGACGGCGTGGTGGGCGCGCCGGCCGTGGCGCGAGAGCCGGAGCAGGAGGCGCTGGCGGCTCGGCTGCTGCGCGACTACGACGCGGGCGGGTTCTTCTTCGCGTCCCCCAAGCGCACCATGCTGGCGCGCGGCGTGTTCGCCACGGTGCCGGACGCGGGCGGGGCGAACTCGCTGGACGGCCTGCCGGAGCGCGTGGCCGCGGTGCTCAACGCCTCGCGGGACGCGGCGCATGACATCCCGGTGGCGGTGGGCGCGGTGCCCTTCGACGGCAAGGTGGCCGCGCACCTGGTGGTGCCCATGACCCTCCAGCGCGCGGGGCCCATGGTGTTCGACGCGGCCGCTGCCGCGCGGTCTCCCCTGGCCGGTCAGTACACGCTGCGGCCCGTGCCGGAGCCCTCCGCGTACAAGGACGGCGTGGCGGCGGCGCTGAAGCTCATGCAGGAGGGCCCGCTGCGCAAGGTGGTGCTGTCGCGCTCCCTGCACGTGGACACGGCGGCGCCGGTGGACCTGCGGCAGCTCTTGCACAACCTGGCCCGGCGCAACCCGCATGGGTACACCTTCGCGGTGGACCTGCCGCAGCACGCGGACGCGGCCCCTGGCGCGGGACGGCGCACGCTCATCGGCGCGAGCCCGGAGCTGCTGGTGGCGCGCTCCGGCCTCCAGGTCCTGGCCAATCCGCTGGCCGGCTCCGCCGCGCGCAGCCCGGATCCGGTGGAGGACACGGCGCGGGCCACGCGGCTGATGGCTTCGCCCAAGGACCTGCACGAGCACGCGGTCGTCATCGACGCGGTGGCGGAGGCGCTGCGGCCCTTCTGCAAGACGCTGGACGTGCCCAAGGGCCCGTCGCTCGTGAGCACCCAGACGATGTGGCACCTGTCCAGCCGCATCACCGGTGAGCTGAAGGATCCGTCCATCACCTCGCTGACGCTGGCGCTGGCCATGCACCCCACCCCGGCGGTGTGCGGCCACCCGACGGCGCTGGCCCACGAGGCCATTGGCAACATCGAGCCGTTCCACCGCGGCTACTACACGGGCACCGTGGGCTGGTGCGACGCGAACGGCGACGGTCAGTGGGCCGTCACCATCCGCTGCGCGGAGGCCGACGAGCGCACCCTGCGGCTGTTCGCGGGCGCGGGCATCGTCGTGGGCTCCACGCCGGAGGCGGAGCTCGCGGAGACCGAGGCCAAGTTCCGCACCATGCTCCAGGCCATGGGCCTGGGCCTCGAGGTGCAGCCGTGAGCACCGCGCGGGAACACCTGCCCGGCTGCCCCACGTGGCCGGAGGACTTTGCCCAGCGCTACCGCGAGGCCGGTTACTGGCGTGGGGAGACCTTCGGTCAGCTCCTGCGCGACCGCGCCCGGGACTTCGGGTCGCGCGTGGCGCTGGTGGGCGGCACGCACCGCTGGACGTACGCGGAGCTGGACGCGCGCGTTGACCGCATGGCCTCGGGCTTTCACGCCCTGGGCATCCGTGCGCGCGACCGCGTGGTGGTGCAGCTGCCGAACGTGCCGGAGTTCTACGAGGTCATCTTCGCGCTGTTCCGCATGGGCGCGCTGCCGGTGTTCGCGCTGCCGGCGCACCGCGCTTCGGAGATCGGCTACTTCTGCGCCTTCACGGAAGCCGTCGCGTACGTCATCCCGGACCGCTTCGGTGGCTTCGACTACCGGGGGCTCGCGGAGCAGGTGAAGGCCGCCACGCCCACGTTGAAGCACGTGCTGGTGCTGGGTGACGCGGGTGCGCATACGGCGCTCGCCTCCGTGCCCGCGGAGCCCCTGACGTTGGAGGCGCTGGAGGGCCCGTCGCCGTCCGACGTGGCGTTCTTCCAGCTGTCCGGCGGCAGCACCGGCGTGCCCAAGCTCATCCCGCGCACGCACGACGACTACATCTACAGCCTGCGCGCCAGCGTGGACGTTTGCCAGTTCACCGCTGAGACGGTGTACCTGTGCGCGCTGCCCGCGGCGCACAACTTCCCCATGTCCTCGCCTGGCGTGCTGGGCACGCTCCAGGTGGGCGGCACGGCGGTGATGGCGCTCAACCCCAGCCCGGACGTGGCCTTCCCGCTCATCGAGCGTGAGCGCGTCACCGTCACCGCGCTGGTGCCTCCGCTGACCATGGTGTGGCTGGACTCGACGCTGGCGAAGAAGCATGACCTGTCCAGCCTGAAGGTCATCCAGGTGGGCGGCGCCCGGCTGAGCGACGAGGCCGCCGCGCGCGTGCGCCCCACGCTGGGCTGCGGGCTCCAGCAGGTCTTCGGCATGGCCGAGGGCCTGGTGAACTACACGCGGCTGGACGACCCGGAGACGCTCATCGTCACCACGCAGGGCCGCCCCATGTCGGAAGCGGACGAGCTGCGCGTGGTGGACGACGACGACGTGCCGGTGGCGCCCGGTGAGACGGGGCACCTGCTCACGCGCGGGCCGTACACCATCCGCGGCTACTACAAGGCGGACGCGCACAACACCAAGGCCTTCACCATGGACGGCTTCTACCGCACGGGCGACCTGGTGCGCCTGACGCCGGAGGGATACCTGGTGGTGGAGGGCCGCGCGAAGGATCAGATCAACCGGGGCGGCGACAAGGTCGCGGCGGAGGAGGTGGAGAACCACCTGCTCGCGCACCCTTCCGTCAGCGACGCGGCGGTGGTGGCCATCCCGGACAAGTTCCTGGGCGAGCGCACCTGCGCCGTCGTCATCCCTCGCGGCGAGGCCCCCGCCCCCTCCGCGCTCAACGCCTTCCTGCGCCAGCGTGGCCTGGCGGCATTCAAGATCCCCGACCGCATCGAGTTCGTCGCGGCCTTCCCGCAGACGGGCGTCGGCAAGGTCAGCAAGAAGGCGCTGCGCGACAGCCTGCGCCAGTCCCTCTCCACTCCTTCTCCCTGAAACAGGAGCCCTTCATGGCACTGCCTGCCATTGCCCCCTATTCCATGCCCGGCGCGGCGGAGCTGCCCCGGAACAAGCTTGCCTGGACGCCCGAGCCCAAGCGCTGCGTCCTGCTCATCCACGACATGCAGCGCTACTTCGTGGACGCCTTCACGCAGGGCCAGTCCCCGGTGACGGAGCTGGTGGCCAACATCCAGCGCCTGCGCGATCACGCGGTGAAGCTGGGCATCCCCGTCGTCTACTCCGCGCAGCCGGGAGACCAGACGGCGGAGCAGCGCGGCCTCCAGTTGGAGTTCTGGGGCCCCGGCGTCCGCGCCGGTCCGAAACAGCAGATCATCGACGAGCTCACCCCGGCGCAGGACGACACCGTCCTCACCAAGTGGCGCTACAGCGCGTTCCGCAACACGCGCCTGATGGACCTGATGCGCGAGCAGGGCCGCGACCAGCTCATCATCTGCGGCATCTACGCGCACATCGGCTGCCTGCAGACGGCCAGCGACGGCTCCATGAGCGAAATCCGTCCCTTCCTCGTCGCGGACGCGGTGGCGGACTTCTCGCTGGAGAAGCACCAGATGGCGCTGGAGTACGCCTCGAAGCTCGTGGCGTTCGTCACCACCACGCAGCAGCTCATGGACGCGATGCCGGTGCAGGCCGCTGGCGCGGCGGTGGACCGCGAGCAGCTTCGCGCGGACGTGGCGGAGCTGCTGATGGAGTCCGCGTCCGCGATTGGCGAGGACGAAAACCTGCTCGAGCGCGGCATGGATTCCATCCGCCTGATGAGCCTGGTCGAGCGCTGGCGGCAGGGCGGCACGGAGGTGTCCTTCGTGGAGCTCGCGGAGAAGCCCACGCTCACCGACTGGTACGCGCTGCTCGCCGCGAAGCAGCCTGTCGCGATGGCCTCCGGCGCTCGCGCCTCATAACCCGCCCTCGGGGCGGCACCCTTCCCCCTCGGAGTTCCCCGTCATGCTTCCCCCATCCCAGGACAACCGCCCGCTGACCGCGGCCCAGCACGGCATCTGGGTGGGGCAACAGCTCGACCTGAAGAGCCCCGTCTACAACGCGGGGGAGTGCATTGAACTCCGTGGCGCCGTGGATCCCGTGCGCTTCGAGTCCGCCCTGCGCAAGGCGGTGGCGGACGCGGACGCGCTGCACTCGCGCTTCGTCGCGGGTGAGGAAGGCCCGGCCCAGCGCATCGACGCAGGGACGGATTGGACGCTCCAGCACGTGGACCTGAGCGGCGAGTCCGACCCCTGGGCCGCCGCGCAGGAGTGGATGTGGAAGGACCTGGGCCGCACGGTGGACCTGGGCACGGGCCCGCTGTTCGCGCAGGCGCTGCTCACAGTGGGGCCGGAGCGGTCCTTCTGGTTCCAGCGCATCCACCACATCGCCATGGATGGCTATGGCTTCTCGCTGCTCGCCCGGCGGGTGGCGGAGCTCTACACGGCGGAAGTGACGGGCAAGGCCGCGCCGGCGGGGTTCAGCCACCTGGGCCCCGTGCTGGATGAGGACGTCGCGTACCGGAGCGGCGCCCAGCTCCAGAAGGACCGCGACTTCTGGGTGAAGCGCTTCGAGGACGCGCCGGTGCCCCCGCTGCTCGCGGAGGCGGCGCCCATGTCGTCGCGCTTCCTGCGGCGCTCGGAATACCTGCGGCCGGAGCTGATGGCGGCGCTGCAGGCGGGCGCGAAGCAGGCGGGCGTGAGCTGGTCCGACGTGGTGCTGGCCGTGACGGCCATCTACCTGCACCAGCGCACGGGCGCTCCGGAGGCCGTGCTGGGTCTGCCGGTGATGGGCCGCCTGGGTTCGGCGTCTCTGCGCGTGCCGTGCATGGCCATGAACATCGTCCCGTTGCGCATCGCCGTGCGGTCGGACGCGGGGCTGTACGCGCTGGCCAGCGACGTGGCGGCGGAGATGAAGGCTTCGCGTCCGCACCTGCGCTACCGCTACGAGCAGCTGCGGCGCGACCTGCGCCTCGTGGGTGGCCAGCGCAAGCTGTTCGGCCCCGTCGTCAACATCATGCCGTTCGATTACGCCCTGGACTTCGCGGGCGTGCCGGGGACGGCGCACAACATCTCCGCGGGTCCGGTGGAGGACCTGTCCTTCGGCTTCCATGCGCGGTCGGGTGGAACGGCCCTGCGCGTGGACCTGGACGCGAACCCCGCCTGCTACACGGAGGCCTCGCTCGAGGAGCACCAGCGCGGGTTCCTCCAGTTGCTGGAGTCGTTGCTCGCCCAGCCCGAGCAGCCGGTGCGGCGTTCCGCTTCGGGCGCTGCGGGCTCTGTTCTTGATGGCGGCCCGGTGCCTCCGGTGCGCCCGGTGCTGGAGCTGCTGAAGGCCCAGGCCGACGTCCGTCCGGACGCGGTCGCGCTGGAGCACGGCCGCTGGCGGATGACCTACCGCGAGCTGGTGACGGCGTCGCAGGCCCTGGCCTCGCGCCTGACCGAAGCGGGCGTGCGGCCCGACACGGCGGTGGCGGTGAAGGTGCCCCGGGGCATCGACGCCATCGTGTCCAGCCTGGGCATCCTGTTCGCGGGCGCGGGCTACCTGCCCATTGATCCGACCGGCCCGGCCACTCGCAACGCGGCCATCCTCCAGGACGCGCGGCCCTCCGTGATGGTGGTGTCCGAACGCCCCTCGCCCGACACGGATCCGACCGCGCCGGGTGTGCTCGTCGTGCAGCGGCTGGAGCAGGCTGACACCTCGGCGCTGGATTCGACGGCGCACGCCATCCCGCGAGTAGTGCCCGCTGCCCAGCAGCCGGAAGCGCGCGATGCGGAGCCCGCGTCGAGCTCTGAGGCGCAGCTCGCTTACGTCATCTACACGTCCGGCTCCACGGGGCAGCCCAACGGCGTGCAGATCACGCACGGGGCCCTGGCCCACTTCGTCGCGGGCGCGACGCAGCGCTACAGCGTCGGCCCCGAGGACCGCGTCCTCCAGTTCGCCCCGCTCCACTTCGACGCCAGCGTGGAGGAGATCTTCGTCACGCTGTGCGCGGGCGGACGGCTGGTGCTGCGCACGGACGAGATGCTCCAGTCGGTGCCGCGCCTCATGGAGGCCTGCGCCGAAGCCGGCATCACCCTGCTCGACCTACCCACCGCCTTCTGGCACGAGCTGGCCTACAGCCTGTCCACTGGCGCCGCCCAGCTGCCCGGCGCGCTTCGCACCGTCATCATCGGCGGTGAGGCGGCGCTGCCGGAGCGCATCGCCCGCTGGAAGGACGTCGCGGGCGACCGCGTGCACCTGCTCAACACCTACGGCCCCACCGAGGCCACCGTCGTCGCCACCGTCGCCGAGCTGGCCGGGCCGGACGCCCTGCCCTCCGGTGACGAGGTCCCCATCGGCCGCCCGCTGCCCGGCGTCATCGCGGCGGTCGTCACCCCGCAGGGACGTCTGGCCGCCCCCGGCAAGGAGGGCGAGCTGTGCCTGATGGGCGGCGCGCTCGCTCGCGGATACCTGGGCCGCCCTGAGCTGGACGCCGCCCGCTTCACCCGCCTGGACGCGGTGGAGGGAACGCCCCGCGCCTACCGCACCGGCGACAAGGTGCGCGTGCGCGACGACGGCCAACTGGTGTTCGTGGGCCGCGTGGACGACGAGTTCAAGATCAGCGGCCACCGCATCGACCCGGGCGAAGTCGAAACCGTGTTGCTGAAGTATCCCGGTATCCGTGAGGCCGCCGTCGTCGGACAGGTGCTGCCGGGCGGGTCCCGCCGGCTGTGCGCGCACCTGGTGGCCTCGCCGGAGCCCTCGCCCGCGGAGCTGCGCAAGCACCTGCTCACGGCGCTGCCCGCCCCCATGGTGCCCGGCGCCTTCGCCTTCGCGGAGCGGCTGCCCCGCACCAGCACCGGGAAGATCGACCGCAAGGCCCTCCAGAACGCGATGCCCGCGGATGAGAGCGCCGCGCTGCTCGCCTCCGCCACGCCCATGGAGCGTACGGTGCTGGAGGTCTGGGAGCAGGTGCTGGGCCGCGCCGCCACGTCGCTCCAGGATGACTTCTTCGAGCTGGGCGGCCAGTCCCTCCAGAGCATCCAGGTGGCCAACCGCCTGGGCATCGCGGTGGGCCGCGACGTGCCCGTGGCCACCGTCTTCAAGCACCCCACCGTGTCCGGCCTCGCGCAAGCGCTCCAGGGCGGAAGCACGGGCGGTGCCGAAGCTGGCGGACTCACGCCCGCGATGATCGCGGACGCGGAGCTGGGCGAGGACGTCGTCCCCTCCTCGACGGGAGAGGCCTGGGCGCGCGAGCTGCCGCGCCGGGGCCAGGGCTTCCGTCAGATCCTCCTCACGGGCGCCACCGGCTTCGTCGGCGCGCACCTGCTCCACCAACTCCTGGCCCGGACGGACGCGCGGATCATCTGCCCCGTGCGCGCCAAGGACGAGGCGCAGGCCATGGACCGGCTGCGCTCGGCGCTTACCGGCCAGAAGCTCCCTGTTGCCGGACTGGAGGCGCGGGTGCTCGCGCTGCCGGCGGACCTCTCCCAGCCGCTGCTGGGCCTGGACGCCACGCGCTTCCACGGACTCGCCGCCGAGTGCGACGCCGTCATCCACAACGCTGCTGTTGTCAGCGTGGTGCGCGAGTACGGCAGCCTCCAGGGCGTCAACGTGCGCGGCACGCGCGAGCTGCTCAAGCTGGCCGCCGCCGTCCGCCCCAAGCCCTTCCACTACGTGTCCACCATCGCGGTGGCGCCCCAGGCGAACCTGTCCCCGGACGTGCCGGAGGCCTTCGTCCCCTCGCACCCCGGCCTTCGCGACGGCTACCAGCAGAGCAAGTGGATCGCGGAGCGGCTGGTGCAACAGGCGTCCGAGCGCGGCCTGCCCGCGACGGTGTACCGCCTGGGCCGCGTGGTGGGCGCTCCGGACACCGCGCTCGTCAACACGCAGGACCTGGTGTGGCGCATCGTGCTCGCCGGCCTGCCCGTCCGCGCCCTGCCGCTGCTGGACGTGGGCGAGGTCTGGACGCCGGTGGACTTCGTGGCCAGCGCCATCGTCCAACTCTCGCGTGCGTCGCATCCGGGCGCGGTGTTCAACGTCACGCCCGCCGAGGAAGTGCGCCTGTCCGAACTCTTCGGCTGGGTGCGCGACTACGGCTACCCGCTGGACTTGTGTCACGTGCCGGAGTGGCGCGACCGCGTCGCGAAGGGCTCCGGCGGCCACGACGCCACGCTCGCATTCTTTGATTTGCGCAGCGGGGACTCCACCCCGGCCTTTGGCCTGGGCCCCATCCGCTGTGAACGTCTGCTGGCCGCGCTGGAGGGCACCGACGTCCGCTGCCCTCCCACCGACCGCGACCTCCTCTATCGCTACCTCGACTCCTGCGTCGCGCAGGGAATCCTGCCCCCGAAAGTGACGGCGCTCCCGTGACGAATACCTCCTGGTCCCCTTCCTCCTGGCGGGCGAAGCCGGTCCGCTACATCCCAGACGACTACCCCGACCCGTCCGCCCTCGCGCGCGTGGAGGCGGAGCTGGCGCGGCTGCCTCCGCTGGTGCACGCCGAAGAGACCCGCCGCCTGCGCGAAGCCCTGGGCCAGGTGGCCGAGGGCAAGGCCTTCCTGCTCCAGGGCGGCGACTGCGCGGAGAGCTTCAAGGAGTTCTCCGCGGAGAACGTGCGCAGTACCTTCCAGCTCCTGCTCCAGATGGCGGGCGTGCTCACGTTCGCGGGCGGCTGCCCGGTGGTGAAGGTGGGCCGCATCGCGGGCCAGTTCGCCAAGCCGCGCTCCAACGCCACGGAGACCCTCAACGGCGTCACGCTGCCCAGCTACCGCGGCGACATCATCAACGGCATGGACTTCGACGCCCGCGAGCGGACGCCGGATCCCCAGCGCCTGCTGCGCGCCTACCACCAGTCCGCGGAGACGATGCAGCTGGTGCGGGCCTTCGCGCGCGAGGGCTACACGGACCTGACCCGCCTCCTGGGCCACCGGCCGGAGTCCGAAGGCGCCGTGCGCCCGGTGGACTTCTTCACCAGCCACGAGGCCCTGCTCCTCAACGTCGAGCAGGCCATGACGCGCGTCGATGAGGCCACGGGCGGCTGGTACGACACGTCCGCGCACATGCTCTGGATTGGCGAGCGCACCCGCCAGCTGGACGGCGGCCACGTGGAGTTCATGCGCGGCATCCAGAACCCCATCGGGATCAAGTGCGGCCCCACGCTGGAGCCGGACGACCTGGTCCGCCTCATCGACACGCTCAACCCCCAGGGCATCCCGGGCAAGCTCACGCTCATTGGCCGCTTCGGCTCGGATCAGGTCGCCGCGCGCCTGCCCCGGCTGATGGCCGCCACCCGGCGCCATGGCAGCCCCGTCGTCTGGTCCAGCGACCCGATGCACGGCAACACGCACAAGGCCAGCAACGGCTACAAGACGCGCTCGCTGGAGCGGATCCTCGCGGAGGTGATGGGCTTCCTCCAGGTCGCCGCCGCCGAGGGCGTGCACCCCGGGGGCATCCACCTGGAGATGACCGGCCAGGACGTCACCGAGTGCCTGGGCGGCCCGCTGGACGTGTCCGAGGACGACCTCTCCGACCGCTACCACACGCACTGCGATCCGCGCCTCAACGCGGACCAGTCGCTCCAGCTCGCGTTCCGCGTCGCGGATGGCCTTCACACCACGGTGCTCACCCCCCAAGACCGCGCTGCCTGAATTGCCATGCAGCCTTGACAGCTCAGACTTCGAGCGACTAAACGTCGCGCCGTTGAAAATGAGAACCATTTTCATAATCGCGATCGAGGCGAAGCGCAGGTGGCGGTCCCAGTTGGGCGCGGCGCTGCTGTCTTCTATTTGTTTCGGTGGCCTGGCTCACGCGGGCACGACGCAGGCTGAGGATCCGGCGGCCGCGCCCACGGCATCCGAAGCAGCTCCTGCGCCCGCTCCAGCGGAGCCCGTCATCGAGCTGCCGAAGCTGCTCCACACCGTGGAGGCGCCCTACCCTGAAGAGGCGGAGCGCGCGCAGCTGGAGGCGAACGTCCGCCTGCGTCTGCGCGTGGACACGCAGGGCGTGGTGACGCAGGCGGAGGTAATGGAGCCCGTGGGCCACGGCTTCGATGAAGCCGCGCGCACCGCCGCGCTCCAGTTCCGCTTCACGCCCGCGAAGCGCAACGGCGTCCCTGCCCCCGCGCGCGTCACGTACACCTACGTCTTCCAGCTGCCCGGCCGATCCAAGGCCGTGGCCGCCACGCCCCCGCCCGCCCTGTCCAGCGGCCCGAAGGCCGCGGCGTCCCAGGACGAGGCCCCGACCGAGTACCAGGAGGACGTCGAGGTCACCGCCGTGGGCGAGACGCGCGCCGAGCGCCGCCGCAAGTCCGCGGAGGCCGTGCAGGTCATCGAGCTGGAGCAGGCCAGCATGGAGTCCGCCGACCTGGGCACCGCGCTGGCGCGCACGGAGGGCGTGGACGTGCGCCGCACCGGCGGCCTGGGCAGCACCGCGCGCATCTCCATCGCGGGCCTGTCGGATGATCAGGTGCGCTTCTTCATCGACGGCGTCCCGCTGGAGTTCGCGGGCTACGGCCCGGGCCTGGCGAACGTGCCGGTGAACCTGGTGCAGCAGATGGAGGTCTACACGGGCGTGGTGCCCATCCGCTTCGGCGCGGACGTGCTGGGTGGCGCCGTGGAGCTCGTCACCGACCAGGACGTGCGCGGCTCGGCCGTGGCGGGTTCCTACGAGCTGGCCTCCTTCAACATCCACCGCTTCACCGCGAGCGGCCGTCACTATCAGGAGTCCACCGGCCTGCTGGTGCGCGCGCACGGCTTCTACGACGACGCGCGCAACGACTACCCCGTCAACGTGGAGGTGCCCAACGACCTGGGCAAGCCCGTGCCCGTGGAGGTGCGGCGCTTCCACGACGGCTACCGCGCGGGCGGGGCCAGCGTCGAGGCGGGCTTCGTGGACAAGCCCTGGGCGCGGCGACTGCTCATGCGCGGCTTCGTCAACGCCGCCGGCCGCGACATCCAGAACGACGTCAACATGGAGGCAGCCTACGGCGAGGTGACCACCGCCGACGGCTCCGCGGGCGCCACGCTGCGCTACGCGCAGAACTACGACCCGGGCGTGAGCGTGGACGCGGTGGGCGGGTACACGTTCCGCCGCAACCGGTTCCTGGACATCGGCTCGTGCGCCTACGACTGGTATGGCCGCTGCTTCCTCACCCTGCCCCAGCCGGGGGAGATCAGCGAAGGCGGCACGGAGCGCTACGTCAACCAGCACACCGCGTTCGCGCGGCTCAACGCCGCCTGGACGCCCGTGCCCGGTGGCGCGCACACGCTGCGGCTCGCGGTGTCGCCCACCTTCGTGGCGCGCTCCGGCGAGGACCGCCGGCTCCAGGCGAACAACCAGCCGGATCCACTCACCGCGCCCCGCGGCGTCACGTCCCTGGTGTCGGGCCTGGAGTACCAGCTCGATGCCATCGACGGGCGGCTGCAGAACATCGCCTTCGTGAAGGACTACCTCCAGGACGTGCGCGCGCAGAAGCTGCTGGCCAGCGCGGAGTTCCTGGATCAGGGCCGCACCGCGCACGAGTTCGGCCTGGGTGACAGCCTGCGCTTCCGCATCACCCCCGAGCTTGGCGCCAAGGCCTCCTACGAGTGGGCCACGCGGCTGCCGCGCCCGGATGAAATCTTCGGTGACGGGAACCTCATCGACGCCAACCTGGAGCTCCAGCCGGAGACCAGCCACAACTTCAACCTGGGGCTGGGCTACGCGTCCGAGCCAGGCCGCGCCGGCAGCTTCCGCGCCAACGTGAACGGCTTTGCCCGGCTGACGGATCAGCTCATCATCCTGATTGGCCAGGGCAGCTATTTCACCTACCAGAACGTCTACGGTTCCCGAGCGCTGGGCGCGATGGGCTCCCTGGGGTGGACGTCTCCGGGCCGCTACCTGAGCCTGGACGGCAACGCCACGTACCAGGATCTGCGCAACACCTCCGGCGAGGGCAACTACGCCGAGTTCAAGGACCAGCGCATCCCCAACCGTCCCTACCTGACGGCCAACGGCAGCGCGCAGGTCCGGGTGTCCGGCCTGCTCAAGTTCCAGGACGAGCTGCTCGTCACGTGGCGCACGCGCTACGTGGACGACTTCCTCCTCTCCTGGGAGGCGCTGGGCAACGACGAGAAG
Source organism: Corallococcus sp. AB032C (assembly GCF_003668935.1). Classification (NCBI taxonomy): domain Bacteria; kingdom Pseudomonadati; phylum Myxococcota; class Myxococcia; order Myxococcales; family Myxococcaceae; genus Corallococcus; species Corallococcus sp. AB032C. Next base: position 16,028 of record NZ_RAWP01000033.1, read on the forward strand.
CTGGGCATCGATTCACAGCTCACGCACGGGCTGGCGCTCACCTACGTCATCCGCGACATGACGACCCGGCTGAGCTGGACGCTGGACTTCCAGAACATCACCAACGCCCAGACCTACGACTTCTACGGGGTCCAGCGCCCCGGGCGGCTCATCGCCGCCAAGTTCACGCTGGAGCGCTGAGCACCGCCTTCCGTCATTCGCAGCACCCTCACCCCACTTGAAAGGGAAGTCCTTTGAAGCCTTCACCCTTCTTCCGCACCTCCGCGCGCCTGCTGCTGGCGCTCTCCCTCGCCTTCACGGCGGCCGCCTGCAACGACGACGGCGACGACAACACCCCGGACTCGGGCACCAACACCGACGCGGGCACCAACACCGACGCGGGCACGGACACCGACGGTGGCACGACGACGCCGCCGATGTACGCGTTCGTCGCGCAGGTCAGCGTCGAGGGCAACCCCCAGAGCTACGTCATCCTGACGGAGACGCTGGACCCGGCCACGCCGCTGTCCACCGCCAACGCCACGCAGATCAACGGCCGCGCGCTGGGCTCCGGCATCTCGAAGTCGGGCGCCATCTTCGTCTCCAGCAGCGCTGGCGCCACCGTCACCCGCTACAACCTGACGGCCAGCAACACGCTGGAGAAGGCCGGTGAGGTCACCTTCGCGGGCAAGGGCGTCACCTCCATCGGCGAGTACCAGAACCAGTTCCAGTTCGCCTCCGAGACCAAGGCCTACTACTTCGACGGCCGCAACTCGCAGGTCATCATCTGGAACCCGAAGGACATGACGCTGACGAACAGCATCTCGCTGCCGGACATGACTGTCACCGGGAGCTCGACGACCTTCGCCTCCAACCCGATCCGCGTGGGCACCAAGGTGCTGATGCCGCTGGGCTGGCGCGCGGGCGCCGCCGTCACCAAGAAGGCGGGCATCATCGTGGTGGACACGGCGAACGACAGCGCGGTGGTGGTGACGGATGAGCGCTGCGGCTACGTGCGCGACGGCATCGTGGGCACGGACAACCAGGTGTACCTGGCGACGGAGGCGTACGGCGCCGCGGAGAAGCGCGTGTCCGGCACCAACTCCAGCGTGCCCACCCCCTGCCTCCTGAAGTTCGACCCGGCGACGAACAAGTACGACACGAACTTCTTCAAGGACCTGAGCACGCTGACGAACGGCGGCGCCACCGGCTCGCTGCTCGCGGGCCCCAACGGCACGGGCTACCTGCGCGTGCTGGATGAGACCGTCTACCCGGTCGCTGCGGACACGGTCGCGCGCACCCTGGCGAGCGCCGTGGCCTGGAAGTGGTGGAAGATCGACCCGGCCGCCGGCACCAACGCGACGCTCGTGGACACGCTGCCGGCCAGCACGGGCAGCTCGTTCCTGTACGAGATGAACGGCCGCACGGTGTTCAGCGAGTTCACCAACAACAGCGGCACCACGAACTACCGCGAGCTGACGGACCTGAGCGGCAACCTGGTGGCGACGCACCAGGGCCTGTCGTTCTCGTTCCTGCAGCTGCGCTAGTCGCTCCTGAAGCATCCGGCCCCCGGGATCCTCAGGATCCCGGGGGCCGTTTCATTGCGGGCAGCTTACGTGCACATCAGCCACGAGCACTTGCCGGACTGACACTCGCGGCCCGCGGAGCACAGCGAACCCTTGGCGCGCTTGTTCACGCACTTGCCGTCGTTGGTGCCCCAGCCGCAGAACTGGTTCGAGGCGCAGTGCGAATCCGTGGAGCAGGTGCAGACACCCGGGATGTCGCCGCAGTTGTCCAGGGCGCTGCACAGGCTGGACTTGCACTCCTGATCAAAGCGGCACGTCTCCGACACCAGCTTGGTGCTGGGGGCGTATGCCTTGCCGCAGATCTTCGGGAACGCCGCCTCACGGGTGGCCTTGGCGACGTAGGGGTCGACGCCACCGGTGTCGATGTCGTTGGCCGCGTCCGCCATGCCGGTGCGGGTGCCGTTGGCGCGCTCCCACATCCGGATGAAGTTCTCCGAGGAGCCCTCCAGGCCCGTGGTGTTGACGCCCAGCTGCTTCAGGTCCTTCACCACGTCCGGCAGGAGGCCCACGTGGGCCAGGCCGTACACGTCGAAGTCGGTGCCCAGCGGCGGCGGGCCGGAGACGCGCTGCTGCTCCTCCTGCGCGTCCGCCTCCGCGTGGAAGCCCGCGGAGCACGCGCCGAAGTCACCGAAGCGCGGGCGCGTCTGCTGGATGAAGCCGTTCAGGTCCGCGCCGAAGCCCATGTTGACCTTCAGGCCCTGGCGGCCAAACTCGTACGCCTGCGCGAGCGAGCGCGTGGAGCCCTGGCAGTTGTTGGCCACCGGCGTGCGGTTGTAGTTGCGCGTCTCGTCGTGCGCGGTGCGCAGGCCGAACATGCCGCCCGTCTGGCGCACGTAGCGGACCACCCACGACGGCGTCGTCTTCTCGTTGGAGGCCAGGTCCGGGTTCATCACCTCGCGGAAGTGGCCGTGGGAGATGAACAGCGGGTAGTACGTCTGGCCCTGGGACAGGGCATAGGCGTCCTGGACGCTCTTCTCGGACATGTGGGCCATGTCGATGAGCATTCCCTTGTTCATCATCTCCTGGACCAGCAGCTTGCCGTCCGCGGTGAGGCCCTTGGTGTTCTTGCAGTTGGCGTCCACGTCGAAGCCGAGCGTGAAGCCGTTGCCGGTGAGGCCGCAGTCCGTGTCGATGTGACAGTTCTCCAGGAACTGGGCCACCTGGAAGATGGCGTTGTGCGGGGCAGCGCCGCCAAAGCGGTTGTCCAGCTGGTGCACGGGCTGCAGCGAGCGCACGCCCAGCGAATAGACGCGGTTCAACTCCGCGCGCCAGTCCTTGGTGCCGAAGAGCTTGCTGGACTCGATGGAGAGCACCATGGCGAGCTTGCCCTGCGCGATGATCTGCCGGGCGTGCGCGGGCGAAAGGGCAATCTCCGCCCAGTCCGTGCGCGCGTCGAAGTCGCGGGCCATCTGGAGCTGGACGTCCACGTCCATCATCTCGTCACAAGGGCGCTTGAGGTTCTGGTACGGCAGCGCCTTGCAGAGGAACTCGTTGCTGACCAGCGACACCATGACCAGGGACATGCCGCCCTGGCGGGCCTTGTTCAGCCAGCCCTCCCACGCCTGCTGATGCGCGATGGTGTCCCAGCGCGGCCACTGGGTGGGCGTGTCCATGCGGCCCAGGTGCAGACCGGTGTCGCCCTGGGTGCCTTCGACCTGGCCGATGATCTCCGACGCCACCGCGCCGCCCACGCCGAAGACGTCGGACAGGACGGGGATGCCGCTCAGGTTCACGTTGCCCGAGTTGGGACAGAGGTTGAGCATGTTGCTCAGGTCCATGCGGACACGCGCGTGGTCGCTCTCCGGCATGCCGCCGTCACAGCTCGCCAGCGTGCCGGTGTGACTGCCGTGGAACCACCCACCGCCGAACGCCTCCTCGGCGAACATGTGGTGGTGCATCTCCGCGAAGCCGCTCACCGCGAGCGGCTGGGCCACCTCCACGGGCGCCTCCACGGGGGCGGACGGCTCGTCCGTGACGGGCCCGCAGGCCAGCGCGAGCGACGTGGCCGCGAGCAGCGGTGAGAACAAATACCTTGAGACAATTCGGGAGCGACGCGACATGCAATGCACCTCTCTGGGGGGTGGGGCACACTGGGAGTATCAGCCCCGGTTCCAGCTAATCAATGCTTGCGGCCTAAGCGCGGTGAAGCCTCGCATTGACGCGACGCGCCACGCGGGAGGGTTGTCACATGCCCGAGACGTGGCCATGTGTGCCTCATGGAGGCCACCGACACGCTCCCCGACTCTGCGCTACCGGAGCTGCTGAAGCGCGTGGGCTTCCGGCGGCGGCGGTGGGGGTTCGGCTCGGCCACCCAGCTGCTCTGGAACAGGGTGGAGAGCAACGCCTCGCTCCTCGAGCTGTGCCGGATCCGCCAGGATCTCACCGCCGAGGAGACGGCCATCCTGCGGCAATGCCAGGAGAAGCTGGAGGCCGCACGGTGGTGCCTGGACAAGCCCACGGGGCGCTGGTCCTTCTCCTTCTGGGAGCTCATCCATGAGGTCGACGGGCTGCTGTTGCTGGTGATGCCCGCGTCCATGCTGGTGCCCCGGGCGCTGGAGATCCAACAGCAGTTCGAGCGCCGGGTGACCGACTCGCGGGCCCACCTCTGGCTCGGCGCGGACAGGGCGAGCGGTCCCCTGCCCCGGAGCGTGCGCCAGCTCACCCGCGTGGACGAGCCCGGAAGCGTTGCTCCCCCGCCCCTCGACGCGGAGGAGTCCCGCTACTGCCGCAGCGTGCTTCGCGGGGCGCTCGACACCGTCAACCAGCAGGTGGACAAGACGTTCTGGCAGCTCTCCATCAATGTCACGTTGCAGGTCTTCAGCACGCTCCTGCTGCTGGCGGTCTTCGTCATCTCCTTCGTGCTGCTGACGCGGGAGTTGATCCAGACCTGGCCGGGGGAGCTGATTCCCCGGGGCCTGCTCCTGGTGGGCTTCGCGGGGGCCTCCGGGGCCATCATCTCCAACATGCTGTCGAAGGAGCGCTTCGTCGTCGCCACGGGGGCAACGGGCCGCTTCTTCGCCTACCACCTGATGGTGAAGCCCGTCATCGGCGCGTTCGCGGCGCTGATGCTCCTCTTCCTGGAGCAGTCCCGCATGCTGCTGTCGGTGGACACGCGGACGGGAAGCACCGGGGTGGACCCCAGCCCTGCCCTCTTCCACATCGTGGTGAGCGACAACCAGGCCGTGTTCTTCACGCTGATGGCGCTGGCGGTCGTCGCGGGTTGGTCCGCGGACAAGCTCCTGAGCTCCATCATGGACAAGGTGCTGGGCCGGCTCCTCGGCCAGTCGGAGAAGGTGCTGCCTCCGTCCAACCCCGCCAGCACTCCGCCGCCTCGCACGCCAGCGGCGCGGTGAGGATCAAGCGGGCGCTGGGGCTTCGTGGCGGGGCACGGACCTCCGGGCGAAGCGGGCCAGCGCGGCCAGCAGCTCGTCCGCCATGTGCAGGGCGTTGGGGCGCCAGGGCGCGGTGAAGCGCGCGTCCATGCTCGTCTGGCGGATGGTGGACAGCCACTCGTGCACCACCCGCTCGGAGTAGCCCGCGCTGCGCGCCGCCTCGTGCAGCAGGGAGTATTCGCGCAGCAGGAAGGTGGAGAACGTGACGGGGTCGTCCGCGCCCAACGCGATGGGCACCGGCGGGGGCGCGTTGTCATCCGCGCGCGGGGGGTTGAGTCGCAGGATGGGGTGGTTGCGCAAGTCCATCAAGTTGCCGATGAGCAGGTTGCTGGACGGGTTCACCTCCACGACGGTCCCCCGCGCGCCCACGTGCCGGCGCATCGCGTCCTGCACCGTCCGGAGCGCGTCCACCTCCGACGCATCCAGCGGGATGTCCACCAACTGCTGCCCGCGCTGGAACACGCGCTCGTCCTCCCGGTAGGCGATGAGGAGGCTTCGGACCTGCTCCGCGTTGAGCACCCGGGTCCAGTTCAGCCGGCGGAAGGTGCGGCTGAAGGCATCCAGCCCCACGCCGCCCTCCTCCCGCGCCAGCGGCGGGCACCAGAGGTTGTGCAGCACGTGGTGCGCCTCGGCCAGCACGTGCGGCGCGATGCAGTCTCCGAAGACGGACTCGGACAGCTCGCGCAGCATGTTCTCCACGCGCTGCGGCCTTCCGGGAGGTGCCTCCGCGGCCAGCGCCGGTGGCAGCCGGTAGTCGCCGTAGAGGCGCCACTCGAAGACCAGGTCCCACAGCCGGTCCTCGGCCGGCATCATCACCGCGCCCACGGACTCCGCCCACATCCCGGGCTCCACGCCCAGCGCGGTGGCGTGACCCAGCCGTCCCCCGGTGCGGTCCAGCAGGTAGTGCATGCTCTCGTAGATGCGGCGCAGTCCCTCCATGAGGTGCCGGTAGTCCTCGCCCACGTGCGACGTCAGGCGGAGCGGTGGAGCGCCCCGGGCCTCCCGCCTCGTCGCGGCGCGCGCGGCCCCCCACCGCACGTAGCGGTAGAGCGGTGCCAGCACCCACGTGGGCACGCTCAGCTCATCCGACGCCACGTCCAGGCCCCGCACCAGCCAGAGCGACAGTGGCACCGCCCGAATCAGGTCCACCAGCGCCTCCACCTGCACCGACTGCGCGGCGAAGTAGTCGGAGAATCGTCCGCCCAGCCGCACGCGTCCCTCGGGCACCGGCTCCGCGTACGTGCCCATGCCGTGCGCGGGCGGCTGCCCCTGCGTCCAGTGCCGGCCTGGGTCCCGGGCCTTGATGAGGTGCATCACCACGCCGAACTCCGGCGGGCGCCCTGCGACGGCGCGCTCTCCCGTGCGGCCCAGCACGCCCCGCCATGACTGCGTGAGGGAGGCCAACTCCTCCGCGATGCGGATGGGGTCGTTCGCGAGGCTCGTGCGGACCTCCAGCGCGGCGATGGGTTGGTCGCCGCCCGCCACCGCGTAGGACACCTCCGCGCGCACGGCGCGCAGGGGCCGCTTCATCGCGGCCGGACGGCCATAGAAACGGATGAACCACTGGAGGCCCGCGGTCAGCGGCCGCTGCACGTAGGCGCGGTAGCTGATGCACCGCACGCGCTGGACCTGCCAGAAGAGCCGGTCGAAGTGCACGTCGTGCTCGCCCGCGCGCTCCAGGCGCCCCAGGTGATTCAGGCCCGCGCGCACCAGCCAGCGCTCCCCTCCGTTGGGGCTGCTCAGGCGCAGCCGCAAGGCCACCGGATCACACCGCCGCCATACTTCATCGAGCGTGGCGGGTGGGTCGGTCACGTTGCGGGCCCCCAACGGGTGGAGGTCCTCGTAGAGGCCGCGCAGCTCATCCAGCGACGGGAGGATCTCCCGCCGGCCCCGAGAGAGCGCCTCCAACGTGCGTGAGAGCACGCGCCGCCGCTGCGGCAGCCATGCCTGGGATTCCGAGAGGCCGCGCACGAAGTCCAGGAGCGAAGGCGTCTCGCGGCGCAACAGGACCTCCGCGAGGACACAGCGGGTCACCGCGGTCGCCAGCAGCCAGCGCAGCATCACCTCCCCTTCGTCGAAGGGAAGGCCCGGCCCCGTCAGGGTGCTCGGATCCAGGCCCGCGTCTCCCACGGAGGACAGCAGCGACGCCCACAGGAGCGGGAAGTCCATGCCCGCGCCGACGTGGTGGTGCACCTCCGCCACGCCGCGATCCAACAGGTGACGCACCAGCAGCGGCGGTTCGATGTCCACGCGCGTGGGAGGCGGCTCCACCGGCACGGCCGCCAGCAGCAGATCCTCCGGCATCGCGAAGGTGAGCCAGCGGTAGTGCGTCAGCGCCTCCACCGCCTCCGCGCCCGTGCCCTGGAAGATGACGGTGACGCCGGGCCTGCGCTCCAGGTGCGTGTCCGCCAGGTTCCGCAGGTAGTGGAACATCGACACGCCCTTGCGCGGAGCCTGCCGGTGGCTGACGTGGCCTCGCGAGGGAAACCAGAACGCGTCGCGCACGGCGATGATCCGGTCCAACGACCAACCGCTGGCGTGCTCCGACAGGCTCTTCTCGCACTCGCGCCAGAGCGCGCGCGTGGGGCCGCCGGCCTCCGCGTCCAGCGACGGCACCAACTCCGTCACCGCCGAGCGGAAGGCCCCGAGGCTCGTCAGCGGGAAGCTGGCGACCTCGGCTCGGACGAAGGCCTCCGGGACGCGGCGAGGGGCCAGGTTTCCCGGCGGTGGGCGTGCGCCCTCGCTGCTCACGGATGCTCATCCGGGGACGGAGGGTTCAGGTGGGGCGTCAGGCCCAGCACCACCCCCGCCAGCGGATCCCCGTCGTGGTCCACCACCGCGAACCAGGCGTCCACCAAGGTGTCGAGCCAGCCGTAGTACGTCTCCGACGCGCGCCCGCCGCCCGCGCCGAGCGCCTGACGGAGCGACTCCGCCGCGCTGGAGCGGTTCACCGCGTCGCGCACCCGCTGGTGCCGGAAGGCCGCCAGCCGGGGCGCCTGGGTGCGCCAGTCCTTCACCAGGAGGTCCCAGCCTTCATTCGGACTGGAGACACCGGACGGTTGGCGCAGCAGGCTCCGCGCATCGAACGCGAGCGCGAACTCCGGCAGCACCTGGAGCGGCAGCATGTCGCGAAGCCAGACCTGCGCCGTCCAGAGCCGATCATATCCGGCGCTGTGCTCACGGATCCGCGTGACGAGCTCCGCCACCGTGTCGCGCACCCACTGTTCATAGCGTTCCAGCGCGAGGGTCAGCCGCGAAGCCTTCAGCACGGAGACGGTGCCCTGGCGTTCATCGCCCCAGTTCCACCGGCCCATCGCCATTCCGGACACGGAGCAGATGTTCTCCACCCACGCAGCCTGGATGAAGCGCGCGCGCAGGGTGGCGTCCTCCCCGTCCCCAGCGGTGAGGAAGCCCCTGGAGAGTCGCACCAGGAACGCGCGCCACTGCGCGGTGAGGATGGCGAACTCGATGAAGGTGTTCCACGAGGGGGGCGTCCACCAGAACGCGGCCTGGACGAACGGCTCGCCGCGCGCGCGGCCCGACCAGAACTCGTGCACGGTGGCGATCATCTCCGGACTCATCTCGAGCGCCGTCACGTCCGCGCTCAGCACGCGGGGCCGCTCGAAGAGCATCAGCACGTCATGCAGGACCATGAACCAGCCGGCGACGTTCGCGGGCAGCGGCGCTTCGCGGCCGGGCTGCTCCAGGTCCTCCAGCACCAGGACCACCTCGTGGAAGCGGCGCAGGTGCACCTCCGTGCCCAGCACCCGGGCGTGAGCGCCCGTCCCGTTTCCACCGGGGTCGCGCGGCGGCGCCTGCAGGACGCCGTGGAGGCTGGTGCGCTTGGAGCGGCGGATGGGCTTGCCCGTCAGGTCCAGGCAGACGCGGCCCTGGTCGTCCTGACGGAGGATGCGGTGGTGCAGTTGCTCGCTGGCCCAGGCCGGCAGGTCGCTCTCGTCGATGGCGTTGCGGAGCATCTCCGAGGCGATGCGGACCACGGGCTCGCCCTGCTCCGGCGCGGCCCCGGCGGCGGGCGCGGTGGAGCACATGACCTCGCGCCGGACGGCGTGCCACAGGTCCTGCAGGGTGCGCGCGGGCAGCGTGAGCGCGAGCCTCCCCACGTGGTGGAGGAGCGGCTCGTCCGGGCGCGCTTCGGTTTCGCGGGCCTCCGCGTCGTCATTGCGGAGGGCTTCGCGGTAGCAGCGCGCCACGTCGGGCGCGAGGCGGGCTTGCAGGTCGAAGAGATCCGCGAAGGTCTCCAGCACGCGCGACTCCGTCCGCTTGCTGGCAGGGAGGCGCATGCGCCGCAGCAGCGAGCCCAGCGGCTCACCCCGCCCGTCCACGGGGAAGCGCCAGGCCTCGTGGGGTTCCACCAGGTCCAGCGCGATGCGGTAGCTGGGCGGCAGCGCGCGGCGCAGCGTGGTGGCCGCCTGGCGCCGGGCGATGGCGAGCGTCTCCTCCTGGCCGCGCGCACCGATGCCGGCCTGTCCGGAGATGATCAACTCCTTCTGGAAGGAGCGCTCCATGAAGCGCTGGAACTCCTGGTGTCCGGCGGCCAGGACGAACCAGAGGTGGCGGCTGGCCACCATGCGCGTGAGCTTCACGATGTTGTAGAGGTGCTCGATGCTGCGGTCCACGTTGTCGATGGGCAGCACCAGCAGCACCTGGTCACCGCCGGACGCGCCGAAGCGCGGCATGGACAGCGTGCGCGCCACGTCCTCCATGGCGTCGGCGAAGCGCGGCTGGAAGTTGGCGTAGATCTCCGACGCGCGGATCTGCTGCTCCGCGCGCACGCGGGCATCGGTGGTGGACGGGATGTCCTCCCACATGAACGACGCGTCGCGGATGAGGTGATCCAACTTCCCCCACGTCTCCTCCGCGCCCTCTTCCAGGATGGAGGACGCCCACCGGGAGGACTCGCCGCGCGCGCCCTTCCCGCGGCGGGGTTGATCCAACGCGGCCCGCACACGGACCAGCAGCGTGGCCAGCAGGTTCGCCTGCGTCGGGACGGGTTCCAGGTCGAGCGGCTCCAGCCAGAGGATGCGCCGCTCCAGCCGTTCGAGCGTCCGCGACAGAGCGGCCACCTCCGGACCGGGCGCCCCGCGCACGAAGGACTTCCAGTCCCGCAACGCCTGCACGGCGCTGAGCAGAAGGGTCGTCTTGCCGCAGCCCCGGGCGCCGGAGACGAGGAGGCTGGTGGAGAGGTGTTCAGTGCTGGCCGCGTCCGCGCTGCCCTCGCAGGCCGCCTCCAGCCAGGAGAAGAGCTCCCGGAGTCCCTGGCGGGTGGGCGTCAGCAGGTCGTCCCACGCGAAGGCCTGCGCCTCCGCCTGGGGCGTGGGCAGGTACGGCTGACCCGCCTCCGGGGCATCGTGCGGTGTCGTGGCCATGGCCCCGGAGGATGGGCGGGGGACACCGCCGTGCGAATCGCCCTGGAGTGAGGAGGGATGTCACCCCGAGGAAGCAGTGCGGGCGCGAAGTCCGAATCACGCGGCGTGCGCATGTTGCGGGAGGAGGCGGCGCATGAAGCCAGGGCAGCACACACCCGAAATCGAATCCTTCTACCACCTGGGGCCTGGCCCCCTGGGGACGCATGCCTGTCAGGGCACCGCCTGCTTCGTCGCGCGCCACCTGGATGCCGCGCGCTGGCGGCAGGCCACTTCGGGCGAGACCCGCGTCTACTGCCTGGGCCAGTGCTACCGGGCGCCCTCCGTCACGGGTGAGGACGCTCGCCCTGAAGTGCACGTCCGGGCCCCCCAGGCCATCACGCTGGGGCGCGTCGCCAGCGGCGGAGCCCGCGCCGTGACAGAGGCCACCCGCCAGGGCGCCTACGCGGCCCTGGAGCAGGCGTTGTCCTCGCCCCCCGAGGCCCTCATCGCGCAGGTGGAGCGGTCCGGGCTGCGCGGCCGGGGAGGCGCGGGCTTCCCCACCGGACGCAAGCTGCGCGCGGTGGCCGCCGCGCCTGGCGCGGAGAAGGTCGTCGTGGCCAACGCGGACGAGGGTGACGCCGGGGCCTATATCGACCGCTTCCTGATGGAGGACGACCCCCACGCCGTGCTGGAGGGCCTGTTGCTGGCGGCCTACGCGGTGGGCGCACGCCGGGGCGTCATCTACGTGCGCAAGGAGTATCCGCTCGCGGCGTGCGTGCTGCACGTGGCCCTGCACGAGGCCCACCGTGAGGGCGTGCTGGGTCCACACATCCTGGGCAGCGCGTTCTCCTGCGAGGTCTCCATCGAGGTGGGGCGCGGCAGCTACCTGTGCGGCGAGGAGACGGCGCTGCTCAACGCCCTGGAGGGACGCCGGCCCTTCGTGCGCGCGCGGCCCCCCTACCCCGCCCAGGCGGGCCTGTTCGGCCAGCCCACGCTGGTGCAGAACGTGGAGACGCTCGCCAACCTCCCGTGGCTTGCACGCCATGGTGGCGAGGCCTACGCGGCGCTGGGAATCCCGGGCAGCCGGGGCACGAAGGTGCTGTCGCTCAACTCGCTCTTCCACCGCCCGGGGCTCTACGAAGTGGAGCTGGGCACGCCGGTGCGCACCGTGGTGGAGGAGCTGGGAGGCGGGCTGCGCACCGGGCCGATGAAGGGCGTCCTCATTGGCGGGCCGCTGGCGGGCATCCTCCCTCCGCACCTGCTGGACACCCCGCTGGGCTTCGAGGAGCTCCAGGCCGTGGGCGCCTCCGTGGGGCATGGCGGCGTGGTGGCCTTCGACGCGAACACGTCCATCGCCGCGCTGGTGCACCACGTCTTCTCCTTCGGCGCGTACGAGTCATGCGGAAGGTGCACGCCCTGCCGCCTGGGGGCGCGACACGTCGAGCGGCTCTTCGCGCGCGTGCTGGACGCCGGCCCCGCCCCCCGTGCCGGCGCGGCGGACTGGGAGGAGGTCGCCGAGGCGCTGCGCCTCACCAGCCTGTGTGGACACGGCACCGGGCTGGGGGAGTTCGCCCGGAGCGTGCTGCGCCACTACCGGGAGGAGGTGGAGGCATGCTTCGGGTGATCATCGACGGGCAGGCTCGCGAGTGCGCGCCCGGCACCGTGTTGGAGGCGCTGGAGTCCCTGGGCATCTCCATCCCCGCGCTGTGCGACGACACACGCCTGACGCCGGTGGGCGCGTGCCGCACGTGCATCGTGGAGGTGGAGGGCTGCGAGCGTCCGGTGGCCGCCTGCACCACTCCACTGGCGGAGGGCATGGAGGTGCGCACGCGCAGTCCCCAGGTGGAGGCGCGGCGCCGGGTGCTGCTGCGGCTGCTGGCCTCCCAGTATCCGGCCGAAGCGGTGGCGCGCCACCCGGACAAGCCCTTCCACCGCGCGCTGCGCGAGTACGGCCTGGCGGACGAGGCGCTCGGCGCGCACCGGCCGGAGTCGCTGGACGACTCGCACCCGTACATCCACGTGGACATGTCCCAGTGCATCCACTGCTACCGCTGCGTGCGCATCTGCGACGACGTGCAGGGACAGTTCGTCTGGCGGGTGTGGGACCGGGGCGCCGCGACGCGCATCCTCCCGGACGGGCCCAGCCTGCGGGAGAGCTCGTGCGTCTCCTGCGGGGCGTGCGTGGACAGCTGCCCCACCGGCGCGCTGGAGGACCGCACCCTGCTGGACCGGGGCTCGCCGGAGGCGTGGACGCGGACCACCTGCTCCTACTGCGGCGTGGGCTGCGAGATGGACGTGGGCACGCGTGAGGGCCGCATCGTCACCGTGCGGCCCTCGCGCGAGGGCCCGTCCAACCGGGGCCACCTGTGCTCCAAGGGGCGCTACGCCTTCGACTTCGTGACGGCGCCGGACCGCGTCACCGTGCCGCTCCTGCGCGAGGCGGGCGGCTGGAGGCGGGCCTCCTGGGACGAGGCGCTGGGCTTCATCGCGGAGCGCCTGCGCCGCCTGCGGGACGCGCACGGCCCGGACACGGTGGGCATGCTGGGCTCCGCTCGCGCCACCAACGAGGAGAACTACCTGGCGCAGAAGCTGGCCCGCGTGGTGCTGGGGACGAACAACGTGGACTGCTGCGCCCGCGTGTGCCACGCGCCCAGCGCCGCCGGGCTGAAGCGGATGCTGGGCACGGGCGCCTCCACCAACTCCTTCGAGGACGTGGAGCACGCGCGCACCCTGCTGGTGGCGGGCAGCAACGCCACCGAGTGCCACCCCGTCGTCGGCGCCCGCATCAAGCAGGCGGCGCTCCGGGGCGCGAAGCTCATCGTCATCGACTCGCGGCGCACGGAGCTGGCGCGCCACGCGGACGTGCACCTGCGGCCCCGGCCCGGCACGGATGTGCCGCTGCTCAACGCGCTGGCGCAGGTCATCGTGACCGAGGGCCTGTGCGCTCCGGACTTCCTGCGCGAGCGCGTGGACGCCGTGGAGGACTTCCAGGCCTTCATCCGCGACTGGACGCCCGAGCGCGCCGCGCGGCTGTGCGAGGTGGACGCGGAGGACCTCCGGAAGGCCGCGCGCCTCTACGCCACGCACGGCCCGTCCATGATGGTGCACGGGCTGGGCATGACGGAGCACGTGCAGGGCACGGAGACGGTCATGGCGCTGGTGAACCTGGCGCTCCTGACGGGCAACCTCGGTGGGCCGGGCATGGGCGTCAACCCGCTGCGCGGACAGAACAACGTGCAGGGCGCGGCGCACATGGGCTGCGAGCCGGGGCAGCTCACCGGCTACGTCCCCCTGGAGGAGCACCGCGCCCGCTTCGAGGCCGCCTGGGGCTCGCCCCTGCCCTCCACGCCGGGGCTGGACCTGATGCAAATGATGGAGGCGGCGCGCGGCGGGCGGCTCAAGGCGCTGTGGGCCTTTGGCTACGACGTGCTGCTCACCAACCCGGGGGCGAACACCACGCGCCAGGCGCTGGAGCGGCTGGAGCTGCTGGTGGTGCAGGACCTGTTCCTCAACGAGACCGCGAGGGCCTGCGGCCACGTCTTCCTGCCCGCTTGCACCTCGTTCGAGAAGGACGGCACGTTCATGAACGGCGAGCGGCGCGTGCAGCGGGTGCGCGCGTCGCTGCCCCCTTCGGGGGAGTCCCTGCCGGACTGGGAGATCCTCTGCCGCGCGGCGCGCGCGCTGGGACACCCTGAAGGTTTCGCGTTCACCACCCCTGAAGGAATCTGGGACGAGGTGCGGCGCATGTGGCCCGTGGGGGCCGGCCTGTCGTATGCGCGCCTGGAGCACGGCGGTCTCCAGTGGCCCTGCCCCGACGAGGCGCATCCAGGCACCCGGGTGCTGCACACCGACGGCTTTGCCCTGGGCCCCCGGGCGGCGCTGCGCCGCATCAGCTACACGCCGTCGCCGGAGGCGCGCTCGGAGGACTTCCCCTTCGTGTTGATGACGGGCCGGCGGCTGTATGCGTTCAACGCGGGGACCATGACGTCCCGCACGCCGAACGCGCGTCTCCAACCCGGCGACTGGCTGGACATGGCCCCGGCGGACGCGGAGCGGCTGGGGCTCCAGGAGGGCGCGCGCGTGCGGGTGCGCAGCCGGCATGGAGAGGCGGTGCTGCCCATGCACCGCGCGGAGGGGCTGCGGCCCGGCGAGCTCTTCACCACCTTCCACACCGCGGAGACCCTCATCAACGCCGTCATCGGCCCGCATCAGGACCCGTATACCCATACGCCCGACTACAAGGTCACGGCCGTCCGGGTGGAGCGCGTGGAGTAGCCGGGGCGCGGCGGCGAGCGGCGCCCCGCCCTCCGCCTCCCTACCCTCATCTTCAAGGGCTCGGGGTCCTGGCCGGGAGGTGCCATGGCGGACGCACAATCCCAGACCGCGTTGAGCGCCCTGCGCATCGACCGCTCCAAGGCCACCGCCACGGTGCTGGTGCGCTTCGTCCTCCTCTCCTCCCTGTCGGCGATGCTGGCCTTCTTCTCCAGCGCGCTGCTGCTGCCGGTGGCGCTCCAGGCCTGGGGCAAGGCGGTCTGCGCGCTCCTGCTCTGGTTGGGCTGGATGCTGGGCGGCGCTTGCGCCTACGGCATCGCCCGCGCATGGGGCAGGCCCGTCATCCGCCGGCTCACCTCCGCCAGCCTGCTCGCCCGTTAGGATGAGCGCATCTCCCGGCGCACGCCCTTCGGTGTGGTGCTCCTCTTCCAGCTCGCCGTCCCATCCGAAGTCCCGGGCTACGTGCTCGGCCTCGCGCGCTATGGCCTGCGCCGCTATCTGGCCATCCTCGCCCTGGCGGAGCTCCCCTACGCGGTGGGCACCGTCTACCTGGGCGCCAGCTTCCTGGAGCGGCGCACCCCCGTGCTGCTGGGACTGGGCGCGGCCGGCGTCCTCGCCGGCCTGTGGGCCTTCCATCTGCTGCGCAAGCGCCTGGGTCAACAGTCCTCTAGCCCGTGAGCCCTACTCGACTCGGGAGGGAGCATCCGGGCGTCGAGATGCGTCGTGGATCAGATTCGCAGCGCCGAGCGGAGACACGGCGAAGAGCGAGGGAAATGGGTCGAGCACAGGGCGATCGACGCACTCTCACGCAGTCTCCAGTGCGCTCTCTCGGCAAGGGCGACCCGCGGCCCGCCCTGTCCGCCAGCATCGGATGCCCCACGGGCACTGGCGCCGGGGGGTGGATTGCCATAATCCCTCTCACGTTCCAACCTGGGATGCCATGCAATCCATCAAGCTGGGACTGGCCTGTTTGTTATTGATGGGAAACCAGGTCGCCTGGGCGCATCCATCGCGTCCGGCCATCTGGGGCGAAAGCGCGATGGTGAAGGTGCGCCCGGAGACGCCTCCCCGCGTCCAGCGTTCCGTGTCGCTGACCGCCGCGCGCAACGAGTTCGTGTCCTTCCAGGTGGTGCTCCACGGAGGCCGGTCGGGGCTGCGGGGCGTGAGCGCCGCCCTGCCGGAGCTGCGCGGGCCCCGCTCGAGCATCAACGGCGGGGACCTGCTGCTCTACCGGGAAGCGCTCCTGGACATCACGACCCCCACGCCCCCGGGGACGACGCCCGGGCGGTGGCCGGATGGCCTGGTGCCGGACGTGGACGAGGTGGTGGGCGAGAAGCGTCTGGCCTTTCCCTTCGACGTGCCCGCGGGCGAATCCCGCGCCGTCTGGGTGGACGTGCACGTGCCGCCCCACGCGCGTCCGGGCACCTACCGTGGCGCGGTGACGGTGAAGGGTGACGGCTTCACGTCACGGGTGGAGGTGCGCCTCCAGGTGGTGGATGCCGTCCTGCCGAGCACCTCCTCGCTGCGCAGCGCCTTCCTGCTCTGGCCTCCCCACGTGTGCCGTGCCTTCACGGGGGATCCGGTGTGCCCCGTGGACACCCAGGTGCGCCTCTTGAAGCTCTTCCACCGGATGGCGCTGGAGCACCGCATCACGCTGGCGAGCGGCTTTCCCCGGGAGGTGAACCTGCCCACGTGGGACCTGCCGGACTACGACACATTCAGTGAGCGCTGGGGCCCGTTCCTCGACGGCTCCGCCCCCAACCGCCTGCCCGGGGCGCGCATGACGGCCTTGCAGTACCTGGGGCCAGCCAATGGCGCGTCGCTGACGGAGTTCCAGACGGAGGCGGACACGCGCGGCTGGCTGTCGCGCTCGTTCGATTACGTGGGGGATGAGCCGCCCTATGGCTCCACCTGGGAGGCGGTGGCGGCCCGGGCGGAGCTCACCCGCACGGCGGCCCCGAAGCTGCGCACGCTGCTGACCAGCACCGTCACCGAGCTGGAGGCTCACGGGCTGCTGGAGGAAATCGACATCATCACCGTGCTGGTGAACTTCATCGACGGAACCCAGCCACCCTACGTGGGGGACCAGCGCCCGAAATACGACGACTTCCTCACCCAGCCCAACCGTGAGCTGTGGCTGTACCAGAGCTGCGCGAGCCACGGCTGCGCCCCGGGAGAACCGCCCCCGCCGGAGAACATCCCCGGCCAGGGTTGGCCCTCGTACATGGTGGACCGCTCGGCGGCCAAGGCGCGCGGCATGCAGTGGCTGGACTTCATCAACGGAGCCAGCGGCGAGCTGTACTACCAGACGGTGGGCCTGCTCTTCACCGCGTGGACGACGCAGTTCCGCTTCAATGGCAATGGAGACGGCACGCTCTTCTATCCGGGGCTGCCCTCCATCATCGGTGGCACCACCGAAATCCCGCTGCCCTCGCTGCGCATGAAGCTCATCCGGCAGGGCATGCAGGACTACGAATGGCTGAAGCTGGTGAGTGACGCGGGCGACCCGGCGTATGCGCGTGCCGTGGCCCGGAAGCTCATCCCACACGCCTGGGCGGTCCCCGACGACGGCGAGGCCTTCGACCGGGCGCGGCTCCAGCTCATCCGGCGCTACCTGCAGCTGTGCCGCAACCGCGTCACGCCGCCGTAGGCGACGGCGTGCGCAGGCGCGCCGCTCACGGGTCGTAGCAGGGACCGCACTGGCGCACCTCGACGGTGGACCACTCCGCCGCGGGGCACTGCGTGGCCAGCTCCAGCGCCTCCTCGCGCGTCTTCACGTCGACGAGGAAGAAGCCACCGATGATCTCCTTGGACTCGGTGAACGGCCCGTCGCTGAAGCTGAGCTTCCCGTCACGCCGCTCCACCCGGGTACCCTCCGCGTCCGTACGCAGGGAATCCGCCGCCTGGAGGATGCCGCGCGCCTGGAGCGACGCCCCAAAGCCCTGCATCCGCTCCATCCGGTCCGCCGCGACACGCTTCTTTTCCGCCGTCTGGGGCATCCCGCCCTCAACCTGCATCACCACCAGCATGTACGACATGGTCTGCTCCTTGTTGGGGCGCAGCCTATGCCACCGGTCCCACGCGACCGCTACTACCCTCGTGGTCAAGGATACTTGGCTTAGAGCGGATATCCTTGTCAGCCCTGTTTGCGAGGCTGACGACCCATGCGCACATCCCGAATCTCCCTCCCCCTGTTGCTGACCCTGACGGCGTTCGGCGGCTGCCGGAACGACGACCCGCCGGCGCCCCTACCGCTCAAGGCCACCCTCCACCGCACGTCGTTCGGTGTCCCCCACATCCAGGCCGACGGCTATCGCAGCCTGGGCGCTGGCATCGGCTACGCGCAGGCACAGGACGCGGTCTGCATCCTCGCGGACCAGTTCCTCAAGGTGCGTGGCGAGCGCGCTCGCTACCTGGGCCGGGGCCCGCAGGACGCCTTCCTCGAAAGCGACTTCACCTACCTGGGGCTCGCGCTGCGGACCCGCGCCGAGGCCAGCTTCGCGGAGCAGTCGCAGGAACTGCGCGACCTCGTGCAGGGCTATGCCGCTGGCTACAACCAGTACCTCGCGGATGTGCCGGCCGCTCAGCGGCCCGAACCCTGCCGGGGCGCCGCGTGGGTGAAGCCCATCAGCGCGTACGATCTCATCGCGTACCACCTGGACCTGTCGCTGTTCGACACGCTGATCCCGCTGCTCGGCTACGTGGGCAACGCGCAGCCTCCGAGCGCGGAGACGGGAGGCGAGCGGCTCCAGTCGAGGCCGCTCGCGCTGTCGCCTCGCAAGGATGAGCTGGGCAGCAACGGCTGGGCGCTGGGTCGCGAGAAGACGGCCAGCGGCCGGGGCATGCTCGTTGCCAACCCACACTTCCCCTGGGAGGGCAGCCTCCGCTTCCACGAGAGCCACCAGACGATCCCCGGCAAGCTGGATGTGTACGGCGTGTCCCTGCTGGGCGTTCCGGCGATCAACATCGGCTTCAACCGGGACATCGCGTGGACGCACACGGTGACGGCGTCGAGCCACCTGACGCTGTACCGGCTCAAGCTCGTGCCGGGAGACCCCACGGCGTACGTCTATGACGGAGCGACCCGCCGCATGACGTCGCGGACCGTCACCGTCAACGTGCGCGGGGACGACGGCGGCATGACGCAGGAGACGCGCACGTTCTGGCGCAGCCACTACGGCCCCATCCTCGCCGGCCCCGGCGCGGACTGGACGGACGAGACCGCGTACACGACTCGCGACGCGACGGAGGACAACCCGCGCTTCACGGAGCACTGGGTGCGCCTGAACACGGCCCATGGCATCGACGAAGCCGCGGACGTGGAGCGCACGGTGCGCGGCGCGCCCTGGGTGAACACGCTCATGACGAGCGCGAGTGGAGACACGCGCTACGTGGACGCATCCCGGGTCCCCTATTTGAGCCCCGCCACCGTCGCGGCGTATCGCGAGTCACTCGAATCCACCCCGGATGCACCGGTGTTCGCGTCACTGGGGCTCGTCCTGCTGGACGGCAGCACGTCCCGCGACGAATGGGTGGGCCTGGACAGCGAGTCGCACGGCCTGGTGCCGACGACCGTCATGCCGCAGCTCCGCCGCACGGACTTCGTGATGAACGCGAATGATCCGGCGACGTTCACCAACCCCGCCTCTCCCCTGCTCGACCTGCCCTTCCTCTACGAAATCTTCGGGACGCGCGGCCGCATGAGCACGCGCTCGCACATGAACCTCACGCTGATCACCGAACAGGGTGACACCGCGGCGGCCGGGAGCGACGGGCGCTTCACGCGCGAGGAGGCCGAGCAGGCCATCCTGAGCAACCGCACCTGGGTGGCGGAGCAGCTGCGCACGGCCGTGGTGCAGCGCTGCCAGGGCGCGGAGCCCATCGTCGTCGAGGGCGCTCCGGTGGACATCGCGGAGGCGTGCCAGCTGATCTCCGCGTGGGATGGCCGGCTGGACCTGGACCGCTCGGGCGCCATCGTCTGGCGTGAGTTCCTGAACGGCTTCAACCGCTCCGACCTCGTGGACAAGGGCGCCCTCTTCGCGCAGCCCTTCGATCCGGCCCAGGCGGCGGTGACGCCGGCGGGCCTGGTCCCCGCGCCGGAGTCCGGCGTGGATCCGGTGAACCAGAAGCTGGCGGAGGCCGTGGCGCTCCTGGGCAAGGCGGGCATCGCGGTGGGAACGAAGCTGGGCGACGTGCAGTTCGCGTGGAAGGGAGACCGCAAGGTGCCCCTGCACGGCGGCGCGGCCTTCGAGGGCGTCACCAACGTCGTCGGCTATTCCGGCGCGAACGCGACCCTGCTGCCGCAGTCCCAGCCGCAGGGCCCGCTGCTCTCCCCCGGCACGGGGCTCACGCCGGAGGGCTACCTGGTCGACTTCGGGACCAGCTTCCTCATGGTGATGGAGTTCACGCCGGAGGGGCCCAAGGCGAACGCGGTCCTCTCCTACGCGGAGTCCACCGACCCGGCGTCTCCGCACTTCGCGGACCAGACGGACCTCTTCTCCGGCAAGCACTTCCGTCCCGTGCGCTTCAACGAAGCGGACATCCTCGCGGATCCGGAGCTCACGACGCTGGAGCTGACCATCGACGCCACGTCGAAGATCGAATAGCGGAGCATGCACAGGTTGTGGGTGAAGTCCTCGTGCACAAGGGGGAGCACCCACCATGGAACCCACGCCCCGAGCCACTGCCCTCCTGCCCGGCCAGGTGGTCGTCTCGCTGAACTTCGACGACTGCCTGGCATCCCAGCTCATCGCGGCCTCCGCCATGGAGGCCCGTGGCATGCGGGGGACGTTCTTCATCAACAGCAGCAGGCTGGGGCAGTCCGGCCGCCTCACGCTCGCACAGGTGCGCACGCTCCGGGACAAGGGCCATGAGATTGGCGGCCACACGCTGACCCATCCGCACCTCACGGAGCTGTCGGCGGACGCTCAGCGCAAGGAGATCTGCAACGACCGGGTCGCCCTGCTGAACGATGGCTTCCGCGTCACGTCCTTCGCCTATCCCTTCGGAGACAAGGACGCGACCACGCGGCAGATCGTCATCGACTGCAACTACAACTCCGCGAGGGAGAGCGGCGGACTGAGGACCTCCTCCACTGGAAGCAGCCCGGCCGCCGAGCCCGTGCCTCCCGCGGACCCGTACGCCATCCGGACAAACGGTTCCGCGCAGGCGACCACCACGCTCACGGACCTGAAGAACTACGTGCTGCGCGCCGAGGAGTCAGGCGGCGGCTGGGTGCCCATCGTCTTCCACCACATCTGCGGGCCATGCGACCCGCCGCAGACCTATTCCATCTCGCCCGCCAACCTGACGGCGTTCATCGACTGGCTGGCCACGCGCGCCTCGCGAGGCACCACCGTGGCCACGATGGACGCGATCATCGGCGGCGTGCTCAAGCCCCCGGTGAGCTGGCCCCCCGCGCAGCTCCTGAAGAACCCCTCGCTCGAAGCGGACACCAACGGCGACGGGACCCCGGACTGCTGGCAGCGAGGCGGCTTCGGGAACAACACCTTCACGTGGAACCGGACGTCGGACGCTCACGGAGGCAGCTGGGCGCAGCAGGTGCGCATCACGCAGATCACCGACGGAGACCGGAAGCTCATCACCCGACAGGACGACAGCAGCTGCACGCCCACGCCGGTGACGGGACATCACTACCGGATCACCGCCTGGTACAAGGCCACCACGCAGGTGCGGTTCAAGGCGTACTACCGCACCAGCGCGGGCGCCTGGACCTACTGGTCCCAGGGGCCCCTGTTGCCCCCGAAAAGCAGCTACACCTTCGCCGAGTGGACCACGCCCGCCACGCCCTCCGCGGCGAAGGCCCTCAGCGTGGGCCTGTCCATCGACCAGGTGGGCACGCTGACGATGGACGACTTCACGCTCGCCGACATGGAGGCGACCGCGTCCGTGTAGGGCCTCAGCCTTCGAGCTGCTCCGCCGTGAGGCATCCCGCCGCGAGGTCCAGATCCTCCAGCGGGATGCGCTGGATGTGTTCGCGGGGCTTGTCGACCTTGTCGCGGTACTTGTCCGAGCCGCTCTCGTAGGTGACCCAGATCTCACCATCGATGATGTTCACGCCCTGGGCGTAGGGGTCGATGAGCCCGTTGCCGATGTCCACCCGCTTGTCGATGTCCGCCGAGAAGGTGTCCTCGGTGGACGTGAACGGCTGGTAGATGAGCTTCTTGTCGCCCGTGGTGAAGATGATGCCGCCATCGACGACGGTCATTCCCTGAGCGCGGTCCGGAGCGCGGATGGGGCCCTCGCGAGAGTCCTCGATGATCTCGCCGGTCTTCTCGTCGATCTCGTACCGCCAGACGGCACCTGCCTTGCCATCGCCGTCCTTGCTGTAGCCACCGATGTACGCGTAGCCGTCCTTCACGGTCATGAAGCTGCCGGCGGAGACCAGGCCGATGCCCGTGGCCGGATCCGTGAGGCCTTCAGGCTTGGGGACATCCATGACCTGGGAGGGCATGGCCTCGCGGCACTCGTTCTGGGCGGCCTCGAGCTCCTCGCGCGTGTAGACGTAGATGTGATCCGTGTCGGAGACATAGACGTTGTCGCCATCCGTGGAGACGCCGCCACCATGGCTGGGAGGCCCCGCGGGAGGAGGGCCACCGAGCACCGCCTGATGCGTCTCCTTCCCCGAGTCCTTGTCCTGCACCGACAGGAGCACCCGGTGGTCGTCGTTGTAATAGGTCGTGAGCACTTCACCGCGCCCGGCGTCGTAGCCCTGTCCCTGGGGAGTCCATCCGGCGTCCAGGTGGATGAACTCCGGGCCGACCTTCTCCCCCTTGCTCGCCTTCGTCAGCGGCGAGTCCACGCTCGCGGGAGCCGCGGCCGACGGAGTGTTCCCGTAGCCGCTGAGGTTCACGGGGCTGGCCTTCGCCGCGTCCACACCGTCCTGGAAGTACGGCGCGGCGGAGGGAGGAGGCGTGGGCGGAGCCGGGGCCACCGGAGGCTTCGTGACCGCGGCCTGGATCGTGGTGACGACCTGGCGGATGAGGGAGCTGATCAAGGGCCTGCCTCCAGTTGAAGGTGCTTGAGGGCATGAATCCTACACGACGGAGTTTCCACTTCCATATCCGGTAAAATGTTCCAGGCAGCGGGCACGACCTGGCGCGCCGGCGGCTGGATGGCGCCTCGTGACCTGCCACCCGCCGGTGGTGGGCCCCATCTTCCTTCAAAGGGGGAGCACGCCATGCCCATCTACGAGTTCTTCTGCCGCAAGTGCCAGGAGCCCTTCACCGCATTCATGACCATCCAGGAGCACGACGAGCGAGCACCGAAGTGCCCGCGTGGCCACGACGCGAAAGAGGTGGAGAAGCGCATCTCTTCCGCCCATGCCGTGACCACCAAGAAGTCGCTCACCTACTGAAGGACTCGGGGCTCCCTGTCCTTCGTCGATGATGACTCCTGGCCAGCAAGACAAGAGGTTGGTTTCCCTCTTCCTCTGCGGCGACGTGATGACAGGCAGGGGCATTGATCAGGTGCTGCCCCACCCTGCTCCACCCGGCATCCATGAGTCCTACCTGCACGATGCCCGGGACTACGTCGCGCTCGCCGAGGAGCGCAACGGCCCCATCCGCAAGCCCGTCGGCTTCGGTGAAATCTGGGGGGACGCGCTCGCCGCGCTGGAGCACGCCGCGTCCGACGTGCGGATCATCAACCTGGAGACGAGCATCACCACGAGCGAGCAGTGGTGGCCCGACAAGGGCATCCACTACCGCATGCACCCGGAGAATGCCGAATGCCTCACGGCGGCCCGAATCAGTTGCTGCACGATGGCGAACAACCACGTGCTGGACTGGGGCTACCCGGGGCTGGCGCAAACGCTGTCCACCCTCCGCCGTCTGGGAATCGCCACCTCGGGGATGGGTGAGGACCTGGAGGAGGCCCAGCAGCCCGCGCTCGTGGCTGTAGGGACCGGGCGGCGAGTCGTGGTGTTTTCGTGCGGAGATGTCAGCAGCGGCATTCCGCCATCGTGGGCGGCGAGGAAGGACAGACCGGGCGTGGACCTGCTGCCCGACCTGTCCCCCACCACGGCGAGGCACCTGGGCAAACGGGTGGCGGACCTCAAGCGCGAAGGCGACGTCGTCATCGCCTCCATCCACTGGGGCGAAAACTGGGGCTACACGGTGCCACGGGCGCAGCGGGACTTCGCTCATGCACTCATCGACGAGGCTGGCGTGGACGTCGTCCATGGCCACTCCTCGCACCACCCTCGCGGCATCGAGGTCCACCACGGCCGCCTCATCCTCCATGGCTGCGGCGACTTCCTGAACGACTACGAAGGCATCCTCGGCCACGAGGAATACCGACCGGACCTGGCCTTGATGTACCTGGCGTCAGTGGACCCGGCGAACGGCCGGATCGCCAGCCTGCGCATGCTCCCCATGCAGCTGCGCCAGCTCCGACCCCACCGGGCCTCGCGACGGGACGCCGAATGGTTGTGCGAAGTCCTGGGCCGAGAGGGACGCCGGCTGGCACCCCGGACGCGGGTGGAGCTGGAAGATAACGGGGCCCTCCTCCTGCAATGGGGGTGAGCTCCGGGAACAGCTGGATGACTCACGAGCCCCGGCGCCGGAGGCTCCATCACTTCGCGCAGAGGGCGAAGGTGACCGCGCTGTCGGAGAAATACTCCTCCTGGGAACCCCATGCGCCGTGGAAGGTGTGTCCCTCGACGCCCGACGTCTTGTACATGCGATAGCAGCCCGCCTCCTTCCGCGCATACGAAGTGCGGGTGCTCGCGAACACCTCCAGCGTGATGCGGTCACCGCCATCCACCGCGACCACCCCGGCGGCGTGGTAGGGGGAGGTCCCCTCCGTGTCCCACTTCATGTTGACGATGACATAGGCCTGGCCCGCGAGCGGCGCCGCATTGTCATTGCTGCCCCTGCCCTTGAGCAGGGATTGGGCGACGAGAACGTTTTCCAGCTTGCTGTTCCCGAAGGCGGAGCCATTCTCCACGCTCTTGCTGCGCGTCGCTCCTTCCTTCGGGTCGAACAGCGACTGATGCATGATTTCTTCGGCGGTGTGCAGGCAGTCCTTGATGAACGTCGTGGAGACGTAGGGGACGTAGGTCTTGCTGCTGAACAAGGTGTCGTTCAATCCCTGCTTCCGGAACACGACGCTGTTCAACGGGGCGGCTGTCGCGAACATCACCTGCCCATCCCAGCCATCCGGGATGAAGCAATTGCCGTTCTCCGACATCCATCCCTCCATCCCTTTCTTCAATTCCACCCGATTCATGTGGCGTCTCCTCGTGAAGTGGCCGCGGGAGTTGTCCGCCCGCGCTGGCAGCAAGGTCCGCTGATTATAGACAGGAATTCTCCACGCTCGGCGCTTGCTGGCTGGGATGTCGCGGACCACCCAACCCCATACAACACGTGCACATTCCGGGTCTGTCTACCTTACGGGCCCTGGCGTCGTGACGCTTGAGCATGGCGTGCCGTGCGTCCCAGATTGACTCGGCTGCGTGATGCCGGGACGCAAGCGGCGGGTCGCACCGCGAGCCCCCAGAGGAGAGGTCAGGCGCCGCGCGTTGGCGCGCCCCTTGCTCTTCGCGGCGGCGGTCCTTCCCCACCCCTGGAGCCCCCCATCATGAGACCCATGTATCAGTACGGTGCCGCCGACGTTCGCTACGGCCAGCGCATCCAACTGGGCACGTCCACCCCCATCAACAACTCTGGCACCTCGTCCTACTCCATCGGTTTCTGGGTTCGTCCCCGGACCCCTGCCTACGACGGATTGCTGCTGTCGATGGGGACGGACTGGTCCATCGGGCTTCACGGTATGCAGCTGACGCTCGACATGCCGGGCCTCAATGCGCCGCGGTGCGCGGAGGTCGAGCTGCTGCCGGATCAGTGGCAGTACATCCTGTACGTCTGGCAGTGGACCGGCACTGGCGCCGGCAACTACACGCTCTACGCGAACGGCACGCCCGTCATCGAGGGGAGTGCCTCGGGAGTCATCATCACCGAAAGCGTCTTCACCCTGGGGGGCACCACCGACGCGCAGTTCTGCAACGTCGCGTTCTGGTCCACCGCGTTCACCGGCGAGGAGTGCCAGCCGGTGTGGGACGTGCCGCCGCCGGGCCCGTCACTCAGCGCCTGCTACAGCTTCAGCGACGGGTCCACCGGGGACGTCTCCGGCCACAACCGCCCGGCCGCGACCTTCCAGGGCGGCGCGCACGTGACGATGCTCGCCCCCGCCCTCCGGGTCGTCAACGCGGCGGTCCAGCCTTCACCGAGAGACAACCTCACCGTGGTGGCCAACGGCGGGCCCTTCAGCGTGCAGGCGTGGTTCAACGCGGATGCCCCCTCCGACTTCCAGCTGAGCGACCGTACGCTGTTCGCGTGCCGGGACCGCGACACCCGGGATGGCATCGCCCTGGGCCTGCGGTGGGACAATGGCGCGTTCGACGTCTGCCTCAAGTCCCTGTCGGGCTCGAGCGGTGCGAGCTGGGAGCAGGGAACGGCGCTGCCCGCGGGTGGGTGGCACCACCTGGCGATGACCTACGACGGGAGCGCCACGGTGCGGCTCTTCCTGGATGGCAACTCCGTTTCGGCCATCGGCACCACGCTGCCTTCGGTGGCCAGCCCTGTCTGGGTGTTCGGCGCGGACCCCGATGCCAGTGTCGCGGGTGGGGCGGTCCACGACTTCCAGGGGCACCTGCAGGCGGTGGGCCTGTGGTCGCGCGAACTCCCCCAGAACGAACTCCAGCAGTACATGTCGAGCGACCCCTCCGACGCGGACGGCTGCGTGGCGTACTACGCCTGGAACGCGCTCGGCCTGGCCAACCAGGTGACCGGCAATCCGCCGTCGTTGCTCAACACGGCGACGCCCTCGCTCGTCGCCACGCCGCCCTCCGACTCCACGCCGCCGCCCGGGGCGCCGTCCACGACCACGCTGGTGGCGGTGCCTCGCCCCTCCGCGGGCCTCCAGCCCTCCGTCCGGTGGGCCACGGAGGAGGTGGCCCTCCCCGCGCAGAGCCCGCTCTCGGGCGAGCAGGTGGACGCCCTCATCGCTTCCTACGAGCAGGTGCTGGCCTCCGTGCCGGGCGCGATGAAGGACCGGCTGCGCTCACTCTTCCGCAACAACCTCCACCTGGGGTTGTCACGCGGCAACGGGCCCGGGGGCTTGCCGGTGGGCACCATCGCCGGGAAGGTCGAGGGCAAGCACTACGTCTTCTATCACCACACCGCCCAGGGCCCGGTGGAGTGCGACCGGATGGAGCTGACGGTCGACACCGAGTGCATCGGCTGGGTCATCTCCGTGGCCTCGACCTGCGTGTGCCTGCTGCTGGCGGTGGTAGGGCTGGGCTACTCGGCGACACAGGTGGTCAAGGCCGCCAGGCCGCTCATCACGGAGAGCACGTCGCTGCTCCGGACGCTGGGGGCGGCGGCGCAGCAGGGTGCCATCGATGGCTCCACCGTCATCCGGATCATCAAGGCGCTCTACCTCGGAGGGACCCTCGGCAAGATCTTCGGGGCGGCGCTGACGGGCAGCTGGTTCACCATCGCCCTCAACTGCGCGTCGCTCATCCTGATGGTCGTCGGCCTGTTCACGACCGGTGGCGCGTACCTGGCCGTCGTGCTGGCGCAGCTCGTGCTCAACATCGCCGTGCTGATCGCCGTCATCGCCCAGAAGCCATCCAACTGCTGCTGAGCGCTCGTCACGCTCCGGCCCCCGCCAGGAGGGCTGGCGGGGCGAGGAGCGCCCTCGTGCTGCCGGAGTGAAGGAGCCCGGCGCGGGCGGTGACGGACGCCACCGCCCGCCTGGGTCCTTCAGGGACTACTGGACGGTGTACGCCACCGTGCCGCTGCAGCTCCCGCTGGAGTAGCAGCCGGCGCGGATCTGGTAGGTGCCCGCCGTCGTGGCCTTGAAGCTCGCGTAGGACAGCGTGCCGCAGGCGTCGTCGTTCGAGACCACCAGGGAGGTTCCGTTGAACAGGCGCAGGTACGTGTCACCCGTGCCGGTGGCGCCCGGCACCGTGCAGGTGCCGAACTTGAGGGTCTGCCCGGCGGCCAGGGTGACGTTGTGGTTGACGGTGTTCTGGTTGGCGCTGTTGGTGTTGGTGGCGGTGAAGGTGAACGTCACCGGCGTCGGGGGCGGCGGGTAGCCCGCGCACAGGCGCGTGCTGGTCGCCACGCCACAGTACTCGTCGATGGCCGGCCGGACGTAGGTGATGTCCTCGCCGCGGCAGCCCGTCTCCGTGCAGGTGTTGACGACGCTGCAGCTCCCGTTGGCCTTGTAGTCGGTCTCGCCGCGCACCAGGATGCCGGCCACCGTGTAGCCGTTGTTCTCGTACACGCCCGAGCCCGAGTTGCCGCCGAACGTGTCCGTGGTGCCCACGAAGTAGTCCAGCGTGCCCGCGCGCGCGTCACGCACCGAGCCGCCCGAGTCGATCTTGAAGGGGATGCCGCTGCCCGAGCCGATGACCGTCACGTTGGTGCCCACGGGCAGCGCGGCGTTGCCCGCGCGAATGGGGGCGGGCGTGAAGCGCGGGGTGGCCGCCCGGTCCAGCCGGACGATGGCGAAGTCCAGGTTGCGACCGCCCACCGTGGCCTGCTGGCGCGCGACAATCGCCTGACAGGAGAAGATGTCCGCGGTCGTCACCGTCTGCATGGCGCCGGCGGCGGTGCGGTAGAAGTTGAAGACGAAGCGCGTGCTGGTGCAGGCCGACGCGCTGGTGATGCAGTGGCCCGCCGTGAGCACCAGGTCATCGTCGATGAGCGTGCCGGAGCAGAAGGCCGGGGTCAGGTCGTCCAGGAAGCGCTCGGAGGTGCAGAGGTTGTACGCGGAGCGCAGCGTGGACCCGTTGAAGGTGACGTTGTTGGGGTTGGTCGCGTTGAAGTCCGAAGGGTTCATCAGCGCGACGGTGGACTGCTGAGCGCGGGCGCGCAGCGTGGCGTTCGCGTGCGCGTACACGTCCGTGCGGTTGTCAGTCCCGTAGACGACGGGCTGCTGCTCCGTGCCCACGGGAGCGCTGTCGTTGGGCTCGGACTCGGGGGCCGGACCACAGGCCACGAGGGAGAGGGTACACAGCAGCGTTCCAAGCAGCGTCCTACGGCCGGAAGTCCGGGGGATTCGCATGTGCTGAACACTCCTTGAGGGTGAGGACCGCCCGCCTGGGGGCGAGCAGCGGACCGCATGCTCGCGCCAACCATGCACTCTCCGCAATATGGACTTAACAAGGACTTGCCGCTGTCCCTGGGATTTCAGCGAAAATGAGAGTGCATGATTCCTGCGAGGGCGGCACCTTGGCGCCGTTAGAGCCAGCGCGTCACGGCCTCCCGGATGGGTTTCGTGGCCTCCGCCCGCTTCACCGCCCCATCGGGCACGAACGCCTCCCGGGTGTTTCCCTTCGAGCGGTAGCGGCTCTTCTCCTCCATCCGTGCCCTCTGCGCCGCGTCCGCCTCCAGCCCGAAGTGGGACAGGAGGTGGCCGGGCACCGCGCCGGGCAGCTGCGCGTAGTCCACCCACGCGCCCAGGGGGCCCGCGTGCCGCCGGGCCGCATGCGCGTAGCGGGACAGGCACCACGCGAAGAAGGCTTCCGGCGCGCCACGCTCAGCGCCGGGCCAATCCGGGAAGCACGTCTTGAACCTCGGGTCGCCGCTCCGGTACCACCGCAAGGGTGCTGACGGGTTTCGGAAGTTGGACGCCATCACCTCCGTCGCGTCGCGCGTCAGGAATCCCCAGGGCACGTCCGGCAACGCCTCCCGGATCCGGTCCAGGAACACCAGGTTCCATGACGAGAACTTGATGACATGGCGCCCGCTCCCCCGCCCCAGGATCCGGACCAACCGGCGGAACTCGTCCGCGTCGAAGGCACACACCCCCTGGGCGCAATGAAGCAGGTAGCGCGACAGCACCTCGGGCTCGCTCACCGCCCGCACGCCCGGGAGCGTCCCCAGCATCTGGCTCACCAGCGTGCTCCCACACCGCGAGACGTGGAAGATGAGCCCCGCCGGCAACGCCCCGTCCTCCGGCAGGTCCTTCACCGGACACGCCCGGAAGAACGTCCCCGCCTCCAACGCCTGCTGGAGGCCGTCGGACATGAAGGGCGCTTCATAGACAGCCGGAGACAGCTCCGCCGTCTGGAGCATGACCTGCCCGCCCTGGAGGTACAGCTGGGTGGGGACGGGGATGCGTTCCATGTCACCCTCCCCCGCCCGAGACCGCCCGGAGCCGAGGCCGGGCCTGCTCCGAGAAGGACCGCGCCATCCTGTTGATTCCAGCGGAGGCGCTCCCTCCCGTGTTCCGGCCCAGGTATTCCTCCACCAGCCCGTCCAGCTTCGTCTCCAGGCCCGCCATCACCGCGGCCTTCAGCGCATCCTTGAACGCCGGCAACTCTCCCTGCTGCCAGACCGCCAGCGGGACGGTGGCGCGCATGAAGTCCTCTTTCTCGAGTTGCTCCACCACCCTCCGGAACAGCGACTGCCAGGGGCTGGTCAGGAGCCCCACCGTCATGTGCAGCGAATGCACGTCCGTGGCGCTCACGTCGTGGAAATGCCCCCGGGGCAGGTACAACAGGTCTCCCTTGCGCAGCACCTCGTCGAACACGCAGTTCAGCGAGGGCCGGTGCTGCTCCGGGTTCTGCATCGGCTCGCCGTCATAGGGCAGGTGGATGGGCTTGTCGTAGAGCCGCCAGCGCTTCTCCCCCTCCAGTTGCAGGATGAAGGCGTCGTGCGTGTCGTAGTGGAGCGTGAAGCCCTGCGCGCCCGCGGGTGTCATGTACAGGTTCGCCTGCATCCGCACCCGCCACTCCTGCTCCAGCGTGTCGCAGAGCCGCCGGATGGGGTCCAGCGCCGTCTGCGATTGATAGACAATCACCGAGTGTCCCTGTTCCAGGAACAAGCGCGACACACGCTCACGGTTGATGACGTGGTTGAAGTTGACCCGGGACTCCTTGTACGACACGGAGGACGAGAATTCGTTGTACGAGGTCTCGCGGCCGTCCTTCACCATCCGCACATGGGGATAGGCGTTGTTCTCCTTCTGCAGGAACGCCAGCATCTCCTCAATGCCGAAGAGGCCTGAATAGTATTCCGCGTCTCCCCGGCGGATCAGCAGCCTTTCCTTCTCGAAGTACGTCCGCAGGAATGCGTCCGGAGAGACAGGCTTCAGCAGGTGTTCGGTCGTGTATTTCATGGCGGCTCGGTCCAGGGGAACGCGGCGGGGCGGCGCATGGGGGCATGCGCCGCCCCGGGGATTCCACGTCAGTCGTTCAAGTCATCCCGCCCGTCGTTGGAGATGGTCTGCGTGTACGGCGTGACGCCGTCCTTGTTGATGAGGATGGCCGCGACCTGGTTGCGCAGCGTCTTGTCGGGGATGAGGTTGATGACAGGCTCCAGCGTGAGAGTGTTGATGATGTGCCAGCTCACGTAGTTGCCGTTCAGGGAGTCAGCCCATGCGGGGTACTTGCCGATGAGCGACCCATTGCCACCAATCACGGTGATGGTGACGTTGTTGTCCGCCTCCACGGAACTGTCGTTCGAGGAGGACCCATGCCCGTGACCGTTATTGGCTCCTCCAGAGATGGGCACGTCCTCCACCTCCAGCTTGACCTCGAAGCCCGTGGACACGCTGTCCGAGAAGCTCTGTCCCTGGCTCAGGCTGGTCACCTTCTTGGAGTCCGTGCCAAACAGGAGCCCGCCCAGGTCCAGCTTCTTCACGTAGTAGTGGCCCCAGTCGTTCAGCACGCTCACGATCCGGCCGTAGGAGCGCGCATCGTTGACACCGAGCGTAGAGGCCTCCCGCAGCGCACTGACGAAGTCATCCGTCAGCGTCATCGCCCCGTCACTGAAGCCAATCTCCAGCTTGGGGACGCGGTACATGCTGGTGACGAAGTAGTCCGTCTCCGAAAACGACTGGTCCTTCGTGTACTCGTGGTCGTGCTCATGACTCACGCTGAAGATGCCGGGGACACCGATGTTCGCCTTCGTCACGTCGTACCCCTGCTCGTGGTACGTGTGCTCCGTCTGGGAGAAGGTCTCCACCGTGTGGATCTGCGCGGTGAGGTTCGGGATGAGCCACTGGAAGGTCGGATTGTTCCCGGGGTGGGTCGGATCCGGGAGGACCAGGGTCGGCGACGTGAGCTGCAATGCCTGACGGATGCTGAACACGTTGGAGGGGTTCACCTCCTCGGTGATGACCATGGCGTGGAAGAGGCCACGGTCCGCGAACAGGTGGAGCCAGTCCTGGGCGGTGAAATCATACGGATCGCTGGGGAGGTCATCTGAACTCTTGAGCTTCTGGAGGGTCATTTTCGTTATTTCCTTCGCGAAAGAGTCTACTCAGCAGGAGGTCATCAACCCGGCGGCGCTAGTCGTTCAATCCGTCGCCATTATTCGGCGACGAATAGAATTGATAGGTCTGCGAGTTGTAATATTTCTGATTGACCACGAAGACATCGAACACCATCGAGACCGCCAGGTTGTCGGCCGTCTCGTAGCCGTTGCACCCTCCGTACTTCTCGCCGGAGGTGCCGCCACCGGTGATCGTGCCGGGATGCACGTTGATGTCGCCTCCGCTGTCCGCGCTCAGATTGCCGGTCAGATGTGGCGGGTTCGAGGGGGGATCCAGGCTCAACCGCGTCGCGGAGTACTTATGGTTGCCGCTGTCGGTCCAGGACTTCAACGGGGTGCAAGTGATACGAATCTGGTAGGAGTTGGTCGCGATCTGCTCGTCCAGCGGGTGCTCACCGAAGGCATCGTCGTAGACATAAATCGTGTCCCCGTCGTACTTGTTGTCCGAGAAGAACGCGTATTGGGTGGCGGTGATCCATTCGTTGGAGGACGGCACGGACGAACGGGGCAGGATGAGGGAGTTGTTACCGACGACGGTGATGGCACTCGGGAGGATTTCGATGCCAAAGCCAAATCCCACCTGACAGCCAAATCCAATCTGGAAGCCGATATAGGTGTTGGGCGGAATGATGACGCCCTTGCCATTGTCGACCAGCTGGCTGTTCTTGGTGTTGATGACGTTCTCCACCATCAACGGGGTGGTGAGGTCCGGCACGCCCGGGAGGTTCGAGTAGGCCTTGATCTGCTGCTCATTGGCCAGCTTGGCGGCGGCGTCCGCCATGTTGTAGCAGACCTTGACGGTCATGATGCCCTGCTGGAAGAGCTGGTTCAGTGGGTTGCAACTCACGAGCGACATGCGGGCGTCCCTGGCTGGGGTTGGATGTGCAGGCGCCTATCGCAAGGGCAATGCCAGTCGTCAGGCTTCGCAAATAGCCGAAATAACATCAAAGCCGAAATAAACCGAAATTCCCTACACGGCGCCCTGACGTGTCATGGCCCGTCCGTGACGCGTCAGCGCTCTGTCACGCGGAGGGGTCTAACGCACCGCCAGTGCTGGCTCCAACGACTTGGAGTCACACCGGGCCCGGAGAGTCGACATGGACAGGTTGAGAGAGCTGGTGCGCCTGCACCGGATGGGGACGGGTGCGCGCGAAGTGGCCCGGCTGTTGAGGATGGGCCCGAATACGGAGCGGGCGTACCGCGCGGCGCTCACGAGGGCGGGAATGCTGGAGGGGCGCCCGGAGGAGGTGCCCGAGTTGGAGGCGCTCAAGGTGCTGGTGCTGGAGCACCGGCCACCGAAGGTGCCCGCGCAGCAGACGTCATCGCTGGTGGAGTGGCAGCCGCGCGTGGAGGCGTGGCTTGCCCAGGGGCTGGGTGCACGCGCCATCCACGACAGGCTGCGCCTGGAAGTGGAGGGTTTCAGCGCCAGCGACTCGGCGGTGAAGCGAATGGTGCGGCAGCTGCGCAAAGCGAGGGGCGTGAGGGCGCAGGATGTCGCCATTCCCGTCGTCACCGCGGCGGGCGAGGTGGCGCAGGTGGACTTTGGCTACGTGGGGAAGCTGCTGTGCCCGAAGCAGAGGGTGCCGAGGAAGGCCTGGGTTTTCGTCCTGGTGCTGGCGCACAGCCGCTACCTGGTGGCGGACGTCGTCTTCGAGCAGTCGCTGCCGACGTGGCTGCGGTTGCACGTGGAGGCCTTCGAGCAGCTGGGATGCGTGGTGGAGACGGTAGTGCCGGACAACTTGAAGGCCGCCGTGCTGCGCGCGGCCTTCACCCCGGACGAGCCGTCCGCCCTCAACCGAGGCTACCGCGAGGTGGCGCGGCACCAAGGCTTCAAGGTGGACCCGACGCCGCCCTACGCGCCCCAGAAGAAGGGCAAGGTGGAAGCGGGCGTCAAGTACGTCCAGTCCAACTTCTTCAAGGGCCGCGAGGGGCAAGACACCGACGTCGTGCGCGCGGACTTGAAGCGCTGGCTGACGGAGGTGGCCAACGTGCGGCGGCACGGGACGACAGGACGGCGCCCCGTGGATGTCTTTCGCGAGGAGGAGTTGCCCGCCCTGCGGCCCCTGCTCGCGAAGCGTTTCACGCCCGTCCTCTGGAAGGCCGCGCGCGTCCACCAGGACAGCCACGTCCTCTTCGACAGGCGCTTCTACTCGGTGCCCTGGCGCCTCATCGGCGGCGAAGTCTGGCTGCGCGTCACCGACGCAAGCCTGGAGGCCTACGCGGACGACGTGCGCGTGGCCACGCACGCCCGGCGCGGCAGTGGCCTCTACAGCACCCACGAGGCGCACCTGCCCCAGCACCGTGCGGACCTGCGCCACCGCAGCCGCAGCTACTGGGAAGGACGAGCCGCGAGGCTGGGTGAGGACATCCTCACCAATGAGTTCGGAAGGGGTGAACCATCGCTCCAGGAGGACGGCGGCGTTCGGAGAGCGCAGCACCTCGCGGTGGGGCGGCTCCACGACGAGAATGGCGGCATTGGGTCGGAGGTATAGCTCTTCAAGGATGTTGGCGTAGGTGGCGAGGACCTGGGTGACACCGCACTTGCGGATGGCTCGGGCCAGGTGCTCCGTGAAGCTCGCTCATAGCCACCGACGTCGTTCAGGGCCTCGCGGACCAATCTCCTGCGATCATGCGGAGCGGAGGAGTCACGCCGCTTCCAAGCCCTGCCCCGCTGGAGCATGCAGCTCTGGCCCAAGCCGCGATGTGGAGGACATGCGCAAGGGCTTCACCCACTCGCGTTCGGGACCCTGGCTTCAGGCTTCACCGAGCCCGTACCGCAAGCCCTGCGTCCCTGCTGGCATCGAGCCCACACTGCTTGCTGTTACTCTGCTGCTGGATCCTGCGCGCTCGCGGAAAAAACAAAGGCCCTGGAGTCACCGGCTTGCACCGGAAACTCCAGGGCCTCTATTTGGTCGGGGCGACAGGATTTGAACCTGCGACCACTTGCACCCCAAGCAAGTGCGCTACCAGGCTGCGCTACGCCCCGAAAACGGCCGTCGTGAAACGGTGCGCCCTTATGCCCCTGCCCTCGTTTCAGGTCAAGCAGGAGGTGAGGGGCGCCGATGAAAAAAACCTACTCGTCGCCCTCTTCCATTCCCTCGTCGAAGTCCTCGCCCCGGGCCTCCGCCGCGTCCGCCGCCGCCTCTTCCTGCGCGTCGATCTCCGCGTGGTTCTCCGGGGGTGCCTCGCCGTTCAGGGCACTCTTCAACACCTGGCTCGGCCGGAAGGTCAGCACCCGGCGGGCGCTGATCTCGATCTCCTTGCCCGTCTGCGGGTTGCGCCCCACTCGCGCCTTCTTCTGGCGCACCTGGAAGTTTCCGAACCCGGAGATCTTGATCTTGTCCCCGCGCTCCAACGTCTCCTTCACGGTGTCGAAGACGAGCTCGACGATCTCCGCCGACTCCTTCTTGGAGAAGCCGACCTTCTCGTAGACCCCCTCGATGATGTCCGCTTTCGTCATGCGAGTCCTCTGGCACCCGTGATTGGCCGGTGAACGCGGGGCATGGTGTCAGCCTTCCCCGAACCGTGTCAACGTCCTGACTTCATTCAGGAATTCAGGCGCGCAGCGCCGCCCCCAGCCGCTGGTTCACCTCCGTGATGATGCGCTGGTGGGCCGCCGTGACCTCCGCGTCGGTCAGCGTCCGCTCGGGCGAGCGGTACCTCAAGGCGTACGCCAGGTTCTTCTTCCCCTCGGGGATGGGCTTGCCCGTGTAGACGTCGAACACGAGCGCGTCCTCCACCAGCGGCGCCCCCACCTCCAGGATCACCCGGCGCACCTCCTCGTTGCGCAGCTCCAGCGGCACCACCACCGCCAGGTCGCGCAGCACCGCCGGATACTTGGGCAGCGCCGCCGCCTGAGGCACCAGCCGCGCCGCCGCGTACAGCGGATCCGTGTCCAGCTCGAACACGAACACACCCTCCGGCAGCCCCAGCGCCTTCGTCACGCGCGGGTGCACCTCGCCCACCAGGCCCAGCACCGTCCCGTCGCTCAACGCCACCTGCGCGCAGCTCCGCGGGTGGTACGCAGGCGCCTCCGCCGGAGTGAACGCCGCGCCCTCCACGTGCAGCGCGTGCAGCAGCGCCTCCACCGCACCCTTCGCGTCGTAGAAGTCCACGCGCGAGTCCTTCTGCGTCCAGCTCCGGCCACCGCCTCGCAGGCCCCACACCAGGCCCGCCACGCGCGGCACCTCGCGAGCCGCCGGGCGCATGCCCTGCCCGCCCTGCGCGTCCCGGAAGTACGCCCGGCCCGTCTCGTAGAGGCCCACCGACTCCACCTGGTGGCGCACGCTGCGTGACAGGTTCTCCAGCAGGCCCGGCAGCAGGCTCGTGCGCATCACCGACTGCTCGACGCTCAGCGGGTTCATCAGCGCGATGGGCGCTTCCTTCCCGCCCAGCACCTCCAGCGACTTCGGCGCGACGAACGAGTAGTTCACCACCTCGGACAGCCCCACGCCGCCCAGCGCGTGGCGCAGCCGGCGCTCGGCCTCCATGGACAGCGGCTCCGGCGCCAGCGTCTCCAGCCCTCGCGGCAGCCGCGCCGGGATGTTGTCGTAGCCGTACACGCGGGCGACCTCCTCCATCAGGTCCTCCTCGCGCTCCACGTCCACCCGCGCCCGGGGCACCTCGTACGTCGTCTGCCCCTGGGACTCCTCCACGGACTTGAAGCCCAGCGCCGTCAGGATGCGCCGGACCTCCGTCTCCGGCACCGCCACGCCCAGCACCTTCTCCACCCGCGCGTAGCGCAGCGTCGCCCGGCGCGGCGCCAGGGGCTCGGGCTGCACGTCCACCCTCCCCGGCACCACCGTGCCACCCGACAGCTCCGCGATGAGCTGCGCGGCCCGGTCCAACGCCGGCAGCACCGCGTCCAGGTCCGCCCCGCGCTCGAAGCGGTGCGACGCCTCCGTGTGCAGCGCGTAGCGCTTCGCGGACCGGCGCACGCCGGAACCGTGGAAGTGCGCGGACTCGATGACGATGC
This sequence comes from Corallococcus sp. AB032C, assembly GCF_003668935.1. NCBI lineage: Bacteria > Pseudomonadati > Myxococcota > Myxococcia > Myxococcales > Myxococcaceae > Corallococcus > Corallococcus sp. AB032C. Next base: position 52,910 of record NZ_RAWP01000033.1, read on the forward strand.
GCTTCGTGCCCTGCGTCACCTCGCTGTCGCCGCCGCCCATCACGCCCGCCAGCGCCTGCGCCCGGTCGCGGTCCGCGATGACCAGGTCGTCCGCGTCCAGCGTGCGCTCCTTGTCATCCAGCGTGCGCAGCTTCTCGCCCGCCTTCGCGGTGCGGACGATGATCTCCTGGCCCGCCACCTTCTCCAGGTCGAACGCGTGCAGCGGCTGGCCGTACTCCAGGAGCACGAAGTTGGTGACGTCCACCACGTTGTTGATGGCGCGCACGCCGCACGCCTTCAGCCGGTCCTGCATCCACTGCGGCGACGGCTGGATGGTGACGCCCTCCACCACGCGCGCCGCGTAGCGCGAGCAGCGCTCCTTCGCGTCGATGCGCACCTTCACCAGCTCCGCCACGGGCTTGCCGGACTCGGCGGGCTTCGGCTGCGGCGGCTTCAACGCTGCGCCCGTCACCACGCCCACCTCGCGCGCGATGCCCAGGTGGCTGAGCGCGTCCGGCCGGTTCGGGGTGACGTTCACCTCCAGCACGGAGTCATCCAGCCCCAGGGCCTCCGCGATGGGGATGCCCAGCTTCGTGTCCGCGGGCAGGATGAGGAGGCCGGACGAATCCTCCGTGATGCCCAGCTCCTTCGAGGAGCAGAGCATGCCGAAGCTGTCCACGCCCCGGAGCGCGGCCTGCTTGATCTCCATACCGTTGGGCAGCTTCGCACCCACCGTGGCCAGCGGCACCTTGTCGCCGACCTTGAAGTTCTTCGCGCCGCACACCACCTGGAACAGCGCGGAGCCGCCGATGTCCACCTGCGTGACGGACAGCTTGTCCGCGTTGGGGTGCTGCACCGACTCGCGGATCTGCGCCACCACCACGCCGCGCAGGCCCTCGCCGGGGCGCTCCACGCCCTCGATCTCCAGGCCCGCCGCGGTCAGCTTGCGCGCCAGCTCGTCCACGGACGGCGGCAGCGCGACGTAATCACCCAGCCACTTCACTGAAATCTTCACAGGGTTGTCCTCTTTCCTGGTGGGCCGGAATCAGAACTGCGCGAGGAAGCGCGCGTCGTTTTCGAACATCATCCGCAGGTCGTCGATGCCGTAGCGCAGCATGGCCAGTCGCTCCACGCCCATGCCGAACGCGTAGCCCGTCACCTCCTTCGGGTCGTAACCCGCGGCGGTGAAGACGTTCGGGTGCACCATGCCGCTGCCCAGCACCTCCAGCCAGCCGGTCTGCTTGCACACGCGGCAGCCCTTGCCACCGCACGACGCACAGGTGACGTCCACCTCCGCGGAGGGCTCCGTGAAGGGGAAGAACGACGGGCGGAAGCGCGTGCGCGTCTCCGAGCCGAAGAACGCCTTCACGAACGCGTCCAGCGTGCCCTTCAGCTCCGCGAAGCTCACGTCCTTGTCCACGAGCAGGCCTTCCACCTGGTGGAACATGGGCGTGTGCGTGATGTCCGAATCCCGCCGGTACACCCGGCCCGGCATCACCGCGCGGATGGGCGGCTTGCGCGACAGCATGTGCCGCACCTGCACCGGCGAAGTGTGCGTGCGCAGCAGCGACGGGCTGTCCGCCTTCTTCGCGTGGCCCAGGCTGGGCTCGTCCACGTAGAACGTGTCCTGCATGTCCCGCGCGGGGTGATCCTTGGGCAGGTTCAGCGCCTCGAAGTTGAAGTAGTCGAGCTCGATCTCCGGGCCCACGGCCACCTCGAACCCGAGCCGCGCGAACGTGCGGACGATGTCCTCCATCGTGCGCGACACTGGGTGCCGTCCGCCGAGCAGCACCGCGCGCCCGGGCAGCGTCACGTCCAGCTTGGGGCCCTTCAGCTGGGCCTCCAGCGCGGCGTCTTCCGCGCGCTTCGTGGCGTCCGCCAGCAGCTGCTCCAGTTCCGCCTTGACGGTGTTGGCGATTTCTCCCAACGCGCGCCGCTCGTCGGGGGGCAGCTTGCCCATGCCGCCCAGCACCGCGGACAGCTCACCCTTCTTGCCCAGGTAGCGGATGCGCAACGCCTCCACCTGCGAGGGCTCCGACACGCCGGAGATCTCCTGGCGCGCCGCGTCCGCCAACGCCTGCAACCGGTCTCGCATGGTCCTCTTCCCGCCTTCCATTCACGCCCCGGTCGCCTCTGGCGCCGGGCAAAAAAAAGGGCCGCCCCCTGGTGGAGGCAGCCCGTTTCAGCTTCGGAAGCCGGCGTCACCGCCGGCCGTGTCTCAGGCTGCCTTCGCGATGTTGGCGATGGCGGCAAAGCCCGCGGGGTCCGCGATGGCCAGATCCGACAGGACCTTGCGGTCCAGGGAGATCTTCGCCTTCGCCAGGCCGGCGATCAGCTTCGAGTAGGACAGGCCCACGGTGCGAGCGGCCGCGTTGATGCGGACGATCCACAGCGAGCGGAAGTTGCGCTTGCGCACCGCGCGGTCGCGGGTGGCGTAGTCCAGGGCGCGCTCGACGGCCTGGTTCGCACGGCGGTAGCAGTTCTTGCGACGGCCGCGGAAGCCCTTCGCAAGCTTGAGAATGCGATTACGACGACGACGAGCCTTGAAACCCTTTTTGACGCGCATGACACACTCCTGACTTCTGGAAGGGAGCCCCGGGGCGCTGGCTTCACGCCGCTCCGCCTGGACTCACGGTTGGTTCAAACCCGAGGACGACTCAGGCGCCGTAGGGGAACAGCTCCTTGATGACCTTCTTCGCGTCCATGTCGCGCAGGTGGCCCGTGCCACGGTTGCCGCGCTTCTGCTTGGCCGTCTTGGAGAAGGTGAACAGGTGCTTGCTGAACGCCTTGCCGAACTTCACCTGGCCGCTCTTCTTCACGTGGAAGCGCTTCTTCGCGGCGCTGCGGGTCTTCAACTTGGGCATGATCCCAAACCTTCCTTCTGCTTCCTATCGGCCGGCAATCTTCGTGACTGACGGCGGTCCGGGACACACGGTTCCCGGACGCTTTGGGCGAAAGCCTCTATCACTCTTTTGATGCGATGGGGGTAGCGTTTCCTACAGCCATCGCAGAAACCACAGCCGCGACCCACACGAAAAGTCAAATCCCCTGCACTGCCGTTCAGGGCAGCGTGGCTTCCTTGATGAGGAGCGCCTCGAAGTCGGCGTACTTCATCGTCTTCAGGTCCTCGCCGCCGTAGCGACGGGGGGCCACGGCGCCAGCCTCCACCTCGTTGTCGCCCACCACCAGGGTGAAGGGGATCTTCTGCAGCTGGGCTTCGCGGATCTTCGCGTTGAGCGTGATGCCGCGCTCGTCCAGCTCCACGCGGAAGCCCTTGGCGCGCAGGTCGTCGCGCACCTTGCGGGCGTAGTCCATCTGACGGTCCGCCACGGTGACGAGGATGGCCTGCACCGGGGCCAGCCACGCCGGGAAGGCGCCGGCGAAGTGCTCGATGAGGATGGCGGTGAAGCGCTCGAAGGAGCCGAAGATGGCGCGGTGGAGGACCACCGGGCGGTGCGGGGCGTTGTCCTCGCCCACGTAGGTGAGGTCGAAGCGCTCCGGGGCCAGGTAGTCCAGCTGCATGGTGCCCAGCTGCCACTTGCGGCCGATGCTGTCGGACACGGCGAAGTCGATCTTCGGGCCGTAGAAGGCGCCGTCACCGGGGGCCAGCTCGTACTCCAGGCCCAGCGACTCCAGCGCCGCCTTGAGGCCGCCTTCCGCGCGATCCCAAAGGGATTCGTCACCCAGGCGCTGCTCGGGGCGCGTGGACAGCTTCACCGCGTAGGTGAGGCCCACCGCCTTGTAGACGCGGTCCAGCAGCTTCACGAAGCGCCGCACCTCGTCGGTGATCTGGCTCTCCATGCAGTAGATGTGCGCGTCGTCCTGCGCGAACTGGCGCACGCGGGTGAGGCCGCCCAGGGAGCCCGCGGCCTCGTTGCGGTGGAGCACGTCCTGGGTGTGCAGGCGCAGGGGCAGGTCGCGGTAGCTGTGCTTCTTGAAGCCGTAGAACAGGTGGTGCGACGGGCAGTTCATCGGCTTGAGGGAGAAGTCGTGCTCGCCGGACTCGCTGTCGAGCACCAGGAACATGTTCTCCTTGTACTTGCCCCAGTGGCCGCTCGTCTCCCAGAGGCCCTTGTTGAACATCAGGGGCGTCTTGATCTCCAGGTAGCCATCACCGGCCGTGAGCGAGCGCATCCAGTCCGACAGCGTCTGATAGAGCGCGGTGCCCTTGGGCGTCCAGAAGGCCGCGCCCGGCGAGTACGGGTGGAAGTGGAAGAGATCCAACTCCTTGCCCAGCTTGCGGTGGTCGCGCTTGCGCGCCTCTTCAATGCGCGTGACGTAGGCCTCCAGCGCCTTCTTGTCGAAGAAGGCGGTGCCGTACACGCGCTGGAGCATGGGGTTGCGGTGATCGCCGCGCCAGTACGCGCCGCTGGAGGAGAGGATCTTGATGACGCCGATCTTCCCCGTGCTGGGCGCGTGAGGCCCCAGGCAGAAGTCCACCCAGTCGCCGTGGGTGTAGAGCGTGAGCGTCTTGGCGCCCTTGGCGGCGATGTCCTTGACGATCTCCACCTTGAACTTCTCGCCCTTCTCCTCGAAGAGCTTGATGGCGTCCTCCATGGAGATCTCGGTGCGGACGAAGGGCGCGTCCTGCTTGAGCTCCGCGTTGGCGGCCGCTTCAATCTTCTCCAGCTCCTCCGGCGTGAAGGGCTTCTCGCGGAAGAAGTCGTAGTAGAAGCCCTCCTCCGTCGACGGACCGATGGTCACCTGCGTGCCGGGGAACAGCTTCTGCACGGCGCTGGCCACCACGTGCGCGGCGTCGTGACGGATGAGGTCCAGGCCTTCCGGGCTCTTGGACGTGAAGATCTGCAGCTTCGCGTCCTCGTCGAGCGTCCGGGCCAGGTCCATGTCCTGACCGTTGACCCGGGCGAACAGGGCCGCCTTCGCGAGCCCCACGCCGATGCTGCCCTTCACGAAGTCCGCGATGGTCGTGCCCCGGGCGGTCTGCTTCTGGCTGCCGTCGGGGAGCGTCACCGTGATGGATTCGGACATGGCGGATAAACCTCTGCGCTGGAAAAAAGTACGGGCGGCAGGCTTTTGAGAAAGCCGGCCGCCCGCGAGATGGAACGCTTACTGATGATGGGTCGTAGTGGGATCGAACCACTGACCCCTACCGTGTCAAGGTAGTGCTCTACCGCTGAGCTAACGACCCGTCGTGCGGATGGGCGCGGGGAATAACAGCGGGCTCCCACACCTGTCAAGGAACATGAGCGCGAGCCCTGATCTTCCCCGCGTTCACGTCTCCAACAACGCGCGGACGCGTTTCATCACCGCGTCGAACATGGCGGGGGTGAGCCTCCCCGTCTGAGTGTTCTGCTGGCTGACGTGGTAGCTGCCCACGAGCCACCGGCCGTCCGGCAGCCGGTACTCGGCGCCATGGCCGAAGGCGGGACGGGGCGTGGGGAGCGGACTGCCCGTGCGAGCGGCCGACGCCAGGGCGGCGTTCCACCCGATGGCCCCCAGGGCGAGCAGCACCCGTCCAGGCAACAGCGCCATCTCCCGGTCCAGGAACGGCGCACAGCGGGCCAGCTCCTCCGGCAGCGGCTTGTTGTCCGGCGGCGCGCACCGGCCGGCGGCGACGATGAAGGCGTCTGTCAGCTTCAGGCCGTCGTCCCGGTGCTCGCTGTGGCCCTGGTTCGCGAAGCCCGCGCGCTGCAGGCCCGCGTAGAGGAAGTCTCCGGAACGATCCCCGGTGAACATCCGCCCCGTGCGGTTGGCGCCGTGCGCGGCGGGCGCCAGACCCACGATGATCAGCCGGGCCTTCGGGTCGCCGAAGCCGGGGACGGGCTTCCCCCAGTAGTCCCAGTCGCGGTAGGCGCGCCGCTTCACCCGGGCCACCTCCTCGCGCCACTCCACCAGCCGGGGGCAGGCCCGGCACGCGATGATCTCCTGGTGCAGCTTCTCCAGCTTCGTCACGGCGCCTGCACGCTCCCCTTGTAGAGCTGCGTGCGGCGGTAGCGCTGGAGGACGACGCTCAGGACGACCTTGAGGATGGCGCTCGCCGGAACAGCCAGGAGGATGCCCACGAAGCCGAACAGCTCACCGAAGGCGAGCACGGCGATGATGACGGCCACGGGGGCCAGGCCCACCTTCTCCCCCACCACGCGCGGGGTGATGACGAAGCCCTCGGCCAGCTGTCCGATGATGAAGGTCGCCGCCACCACCGCCAGCTGCCACGGCCCCTGCCACGACAGCAGGACGCCCAGTACGGCCAGCACCACGCCGATGCCCGTGCCCAGGTAGGGCACCATGTTGCCGAAGCCGGCGATGAGGCCAATGGCGATGGCCAGGTCGATGCGCGCCACGGACAGCCCCACCGCGTAGAGCACCGACAGGATGGCGCCCACGGTGAGCTGGCCCTGCACGAAGGCGGACAGCACCTCGTCCACCTCGCGGAAGCGCTGGGTCGCCAGCGCCACGGAGCGGCGCGGCAACAGGTCCTGGATGCGACCCATGAGGCGCGGGTAGTCCTGGAGGAAGAAGAACGCCAGCACCGGCACCACCGACAGGCCCAGCAGCGTGGCCGCGAAGCGCGCGGTGTTGCCGGCGAAGCTCGCCACCAGCCGCGCCGCCGTGGGGCCCGCGCTCTGGAGCAGCTCGGAGGCCTTCTCTCCCAGCTCCGCGGTGCGCTGGCTCACCAGGTCCGGCAGCGACACGCCCAGCAGCGACTCCACCTGAGGCACCACCTGGGTGCTGGCGCGCTGGAAGAAGCCGGGCAGCTTCGCCGCCTCGTCGCGGAACACCGGCACCAGGTACAGGCCCGCGCCCACCATCAGGAGCGTGCCCGCGAAGAAGAGGATGGACGTGCCCCAGGTGCGGTCCACGCCGCGCTTCTCCAGGAGCGTCACCAGCGGGTTGAACGCGTACGCGCCCGTCAGCGCCAGCAGCACCGGCACCGCCACCCCGCCGAACACGGACAGGAGCGCGAACACCAGCGCCAGCGAGCCCACCATCACGCCGGACCAGATGAAGTCGACCCGGCGGGCCTCCGCCTCGTCCAGCGCCGAGGGGTCGCCGGGCGGGGGCACGGGCTCCGGGTGCACGACGTGCAGCACCGGGGACACCTCCGGGGTCGCGATGGGCTGGGGGGCCCCCTTCACCGCGCGCTCACTGCCTCTCTTGCGACGTCCGATGACCGCCTCCTGTCCCCGCCCATCCTACGGCGTCTTGGGCCCTTGATTGCGGTCCTTGAGCGCACCCGGGGCGTCGCCTGCCACCTCGCGGTGCAGGGCGCCAGCCCTGGCACGGCCTCCTCAGGGCGAAACGCCGCCGCTTTCGGGCGCCAGGGGCCGGAGCTTCACCTTCAACGTCACCCGCGCTCCGCTGGGCTGGTAGTAGGTCGTGTAGGGATAGAACCCGCGCTTCTTCACGTCCACCTGGTGGAAGCCCGAGTCCCCCAACCGCAGGCTCCGGGACACCCCGGCGAAGTCGCTGCACGTCCCCTGCTCCACGCCGTCCATCAGGACCTGCGCGTCCGAGGGCTCGCACCGGAGCACCAGGTCGCCGCGCTTGGCGGCGTTGGACGCCATCAACTGCTCCGCGCGGGCCACCGTCGCGGGCTGCTCCTGCTTCGCCGCGCAGCCACCCACCAGCATCGCCGCCATCGCGAGCACGGCCGTCGTCCGGAAGGAGCTCACGGACATCACTGCGTGACGATGACGACCCGGCCCTCGGCCAGGAAGTGGGTGTTCGCGTCGGTGAGCGCGCGGATGCCGTCGGCGCTCAGGACCAGATCCGAGCCCTGGAGCTGCGCGGCCTTCACCACCAGGGGCTTGTCTCCCACGCGCGAGGCCTTGCGGGCCGCGTCCAGGCTGTTGAACCAGGCCGCGACGCCCGCGGTGCCGCGCGCCTCTTCCGTGAGCACCGTCGCGCCGTAGAGCGCCTTGCCCGTCGCGTCCACCAACCGGGGCGCGAGCACCGGCTTCGCGCCCAGCCCTCGCGCGTCCACCACGAGCCCCGTGTACTTCGCCGCGCCGTCGGCGTTGAGCACGATGGCCGGATCCCGCGCGGGCGTCAGCGCCGCGCTGAGCACCGCGAGCGGCACCTCCACGTCCATCTCCACGCCACTGTCGGAGAAGTAGCGCGTGGCCACGACCTTGTAGCCGCGGATGGCACCCTCGACGCGGCCCTTCACTTCGTCGCGCGCCAGCTCGTCGCCCACGGTGCGGCCCGCGCTCACCTGGATGCTCCGGGCCTGCTCCAGCAGGTTGCGGAACGCGTCCTGCTTCGCGGCGCGCTCGGCACCCAGGCGCGCCTGCCCGGGGTTGGCGGCCTTGAGGTCAGGGGCTCCGGCGCCCGTGGCGCGCAAGACCTGGCCCTCCCAGTTGATGCCCGGAGTGCCCACGCCGCGCGCGGATTCAGCGGCGGGTGCGGCGACCTTCGCGTCCTTGCCCTGGCCCAGCGCCGTCAGCGGCACGACCAGCAACAATCCCCACAGCGAACGCCTCACGGAGCACTCCTCCCGTTGTCGCCGCCGCGAAAAGTCGGCGAGCGCACAGGGAACCTCTCCGGTCATTCAAGGGGGGCGCTTCGCGCGAAGTCAAGGCGACCCGGAGACAGTCGGATCCGCCTGATGAACCTGGCGCGGGGTACCGCGAACCGCCGGTGGCACCGCGCAATCGCGGTGACGCACGCGGAGGGTAACGCCTTGTGTCAGTTGCCTTCGGTGTGACGGTCGACGTAGGCGTCGATCATCTTGCGGTGCCGCTCGGTGAGCAGCGTGAAGCGCACGCCGGACTGCTCCTTGCGGCCCAGTTCCTTCCACTCGCGTACGACTTCACCCTCGGCGTAGATGATCTCCTCGGAGCCGGGGAGCTGGAACTGGAGGCCCACGCGGCGCGCGTCGTGCTGGGGCTCGATGAGGCGCGAGAGGCTGACGCCTTCCTGGCTGATGTCCGCGGCCCGGGTCATGTACGGCACGCCGCCCATGTACTTGTTGAGGTAGATGTCCAGGGGCGCCCGATTGGCCTTCCGCTTCTCGCTCATTGGCTCATGACCTCCAGCTGGTGCAACAGGCTGCTGCGGGGGTGCAGCGACCTGAAGGCACAGTACGGTCAGACGTCATGCGCGCAAGAAAACGGCGCCCTTCCCGAGCGCCAGGCAGGCCTGCGTGCACCGTGGTTTTCCGCTCGCTGGATTCTTCGCGTTGGCCTGTGCGCACGGATGCCCCGCGGCGCATCCGCGGCCCTATAGTCGCCCCCATTCTCGTGAAAGGCGGAAGCATGCGCATGCAGTGGAAGGCAGCCCTGGTCCTGATGCTCGGTGCTCCGGGCCTCGCCCTGGCCCAGGCCCCGACGAAGAGCTCCAAGCCGGCCGCCGCGCCCGAGGCCGCCGCGAAGGCCGCCCCTGCCCAGGCACCCCTGGAGCTCAAGACGGATGATCAGAAGACCATCTATTCGCTCGGCCTCTCGCTGGGCCAGAGCGTGACGGCGCTCGCCCTCACCCCCGAGGAGCTGGAGCTGCTCCAGCGCGGCATCCAGGACGCGGTCGCCGGCACTCCGCCCGCGGTGGATCCGAAGGAGTACGCGCCGAAGCTCCAGACGCTCGCCAAGGCGCGCATGGCCCAGGTCAACGTCGCCACGTTGGATCGCGCGTCCAAGGAGCCCGGCGCCACCCGGCTGCCCTCCGGCGTCATCTACCGCGAGCTCAAGGCCGGCACCGGCAAGTCGCCCCGCGCCACCGACACCGTGAAGGTGCACTACCAGGGCACGCTGGTGGACGGCTCCGAGTTCGACAGCTCCTTCAAGCGCGGCCTGCCGGTGGAGTTCCCGCTCAACGGCGTCATCCCCTGCTGGACCCAGGGCGTGCAGAAGATGAAGGTCGGCGGCAAGGCGAAGCTCACCTGCCCCGGGAGCACCGCGTACGGAGAGCGCCCGCCCACGGGCTCGCGCATCCCGCCCAACGCCGTGCTCACCTTCGAGGTCGAGCTGATTGAAATCCCCGGCAACACCGCCGCCACGCCGTAGTGGCCTTGCGACGGGGACCCGCACGCGGCGGGTCCCCGCGAAGGCGTCACTGCGCGGACAGCTTCACGGACCGGCCGCCAAAGGGCGGGTTCGCCATGATGGCCTGGGCCATGCGGTCCGCGAAGGCGCGTCCCTCCCGCTGGAAGGACTCCGTCTCCTCCGCGTTCAGGTGCACGCGCACCTCGAACTGCATGATGCCGCCCACCACGACCTCGATGGACAGCGCCCCGTCCCGCCCGCGCAGCACGCGGTACAGGAGGGGGCTCTGGAGGAGCACCTCCTCGTCGCTCACGGAATCTCCGCCACCTGCGTGTCAGCCACCAGCGCGTTGATGACCATCACCTCCGGCGCGCCGCCGGACGTGTAGCCTCCGAACTTGAAGCAGTCGGTGTCTTCCGGCGTGGTGCACTTCCACACGCCCGGATCCGCGTCCACCGGCAGGCGCGTGCAGACCTTCTGCGCGCCCAGGTCCAGCGTCATCATCCGCAGGGGGCCTTCGAAGTTCTTCGCCGGCAGGCCCAGCGCCTGGCCCAGCACCGCCGGGTCATGCTTGCCGTCCGCCGTCTTCGCCTTCTCCACCGCGCCGTGGATGGACGCCGACGGCGCCGCGAACAGGTAGCAGGCCGTGTCGTTGCAGCGGCCGAAGTTCTTCGCGCCCGTCTGCACCACGAACTTCTGGTACGCGCTGTCCGTCATCAGCCACGACACCTTGCGGTCCGGGAAGTTCTTGGCGATGTGCTGATCAATCCCGTAGGGGCTGGCCAGCGTGTCCGCCTCCTTCGAGATGGCCTTCTGCGCGTCGTCACAGAAGTCCACCAGCGACGCGGTCGCGGGGGTCGGCTCGTTCGTGTCCGGCGTCTTCGTGCCGCCCTTCGTCGTTACACAGCCCACCATCGCCGACAGGGAGCCCAGCACCAGCGCACGAGAGATGAAATTCAAGGTCAATCCTCCAGAAGAGAGAAATGGGGAATGGCCGAACTATCACAGTGCGGCTTCAGTGGCGCGCAACAAAGCGTCCGCGCTGACGGGGGCTCCGGTGGCGTGGCGCATCCATTCGTCCGGGGTGACGGAGCCGAAGGTGGCCATGCGCTCGAACTCCGCGCCCAGCGGGCCGTGCTGCTTCAGGTGCTCTTCAATCTGGAACGCGATGAGGTGCCCGAGCGGGTAGTCCGGCAGGTACAGCGGGTAGCTGATCATGTGGCTGTAGATGCCCAGCACCGGGCTGTCCTTCCGCCCCAGCACCGGCGCGTAGTAGCGGTTCCACACGTCCCGCGACAGGCCGGCCACCGCGTCGCGCAGCTGGGCGGGCGTGGCGTCCGGGTGTTCGTACATCCAGTGCCACGTGGCCATGTCCACCAGCGCCACGCCGGCGATCTCCCACGCCTGCCAGAAGTCGTTGAGCACCCGCTCGCGCTCGCTGGCCGCGTCCGACTGGCCCAACCCCAGGAGCTCCAGGTCGCGCGCCTGGAAGACGAAGGCCAGCGCCTCCGTGAAGGCGTTGTTGGGGACGCCGGACAGGAGCGTGTGGTCCACCTGGTACAGGCTGAAGACCTGCTCCACGTTGTGCCCCAGCTCGTGCACCGCGATGTTGTAGCCCTTGTAGTCCATGCCCCCCTTCTCCACGCGCGTGCGCAGTCGGGGGAAGTCGCCCCGGCGCAGCGCCTGCTGGGCATGGCCCGCGCCTCGGGACGCGTCCACGCGGATGTATGACGCGAGCACGTCCGCCTTCTCCCGCGTGAAGCCCAGGCCCTGGAGGATGCGCGGGATGTCGCGCGCGAAGGCGTCCGCCGTGGGGTAGCGCTTGCGCGTCAGCGCGTCCAGCTGCGCCTCCGGCACCTTCGAGCCCGGACGGAAGCCCGGGTACCACAGGTCCTGCGGCTCCAGCGGGCGGCCCAGGCGGGTTTCAATCAGCTTGGCCACGCGCGGCACCAGCGGTGACTCCAGCAGCTGGGTGAGCAGCGCGCGCACGCGCTCCTCTGGCAGGCCCCGGTCCAGTTCGAAGGCGCGGGCGATACGCGTGGGCGCCACCGGCGAGTAAGGATCCACCTTCCGCGATGCATTGAACGTGGCGAGCAGCCGCGCGTAGCGCACGTCCGGTTCCGGGGCGGCGTCCGCCTTCACGGCGCGCTGGGGCGCGTTCTCCTCCACCGACTCCGGCGGAGCCGCCGAGACCTTGTTGGTGAACGGGTCCCAGTCCACGCGCGGGTTGTCGATGACGGCGGCGGGGATGGTCTGCGTGACGATGCGCTCCATCACCTGGACGATCATCCGCTGCTTCGCCAGACCCTGCGGGTCCGTGTAGTCCGCCTTCAGCTCGTCGCGCAGGTTCCAGTGGCTGATGAGGCGCAGCCCCTGGGGGAAGAGGCGCTGGCCCTTCGCGTCCACCAGGTGGTGCATCCAGACGTTGTACTCGGCGATGTAGAGGTTCGCGTCCGCGATGGCCTGCGACACCTTCTGCTCCACCGCCGCGGGCACGCGCCGGTTGAAGCGCGACGCGAGCTTCGCCTCCGCCCACTGGCGCCGCGTCCAGGACGGGCCCTCCTTCACGCGCTCGGTCAGCGTGGTGAGCGGGAAGTTGAGCAGCGCGACGAAGCCCGGCTTCGCCTGGAACAGGTCCGACGTGACGTTGGAGGAAGGGTCATACGCCGCGAGCAGCGGCTCCACCGGCAACAGCGGCCCCAGGTCCAGGTCCGTGAACCACTGGAGCTCGCGGCCCAGCTCGTTCATGTGGCCGTCGAACTGTTCGAACAACCCTTCGAAGCGCGTGAACGTCGCGTCCAACTGGGGGCCCGTGGGCAGGAACTGCTCGCGCGCGAAGGCCGCCAGCTCCCCGTCCTCCGGGCGCCACAGCGCCGCCACCTGATCCACGCCCCGCTCGATGCGTGCGCGCTGCGCCTCGCCGTGCTGCTTCACCAGCTCCTGCTTGAGCGCGGCCAGCGACGCCTTCGACACGGGCGCCGACGCGGTGGTGGTGGCCGGCGGCGCGGGGGCCGTGGAGGTGGAGGACGTGGCGCACCCGAGGGCGGCGACGAGGGGGAGGATGCGCAGGCGGAACGTGGGGGCGGACATGCGGGCTCCGGAAAATACAGAAGGCCCGACCCGGTGAGAGTCGGACCTTCTTGGGTGAATCAGGAAACGGTCAGGCTCAGGCGGCGGCGCGGACGTTCTGCGCCTGCAGGCCCTTGGGGCCCTTGGTGACTTCGAACTCCACCTTCTGGCCCTCGGCCAGGGTGCGGAAGCCGTCCATGTTGATGGCGGTGTGGTGGCAGAACACGTCCTCGCCCCCGCCGTCCTGCGTGATGAAGCCGAAGCCCTTCGCGTCGTTGAACCACTTCACGGTACCAGTCGCCATTTGCTGTTCTTCTTTCATCGCGGACAGGAAGAGTCGCCGTCCGGTCCTACAGAGTTCGACCCTACAAGACGGGCGCTAGCCTAAGCGCCCGTCCCAGGCGAAGTCCACTCCCTGGAAACATCACCAGGTAAACGTCACCACCCGCACTTCTGGCCCTTGTTCTGCTCCTGGAGCCAACGACGCAGCGGGGCGAAGTACTCCAGCATCGGCGTGGCATCCATCTGGCGGGTGCCCGTCATGGCGGACAACGCATCCGGCCACGGCTTGCTCGCGCCCAGCTCCAGCATGGCCTGCAGGCGCGCGCCCGCGGCCTTGTTGCCGTAGATGGAGCACTCGTTGAGGGGGCCCGTGATGCCGGCGGCCTCGCACAGCGCCTTGTGGAACTGGAACTGGAGGATCCGCGCGAGGAAGTAGCGCGTGTACGGCACGTTGGCGGGCACGTGGTACTTGGCGCCGGCGTCGAAGTCCTGCTCCGTGCGGGCCACCGGCGCGGCGATGCCCTGGTACTTCGTGCGCATCGCCCACCAGCTCTTGTTGTAGTCCGCCGGCTTCACCTTCCCGCTGAACACGTCCCAGCGCCACTGATCCACCAGCAGGCCGAAGGGCAGGAAGGCCACCTTCTCCAGCGCGTCCTTCAGCTGGAGGTTGATGACGTTCTTGTCGTTCTTCTCCACCGCGTTGAGCAGGCCCGCCTGCTGGAGGTAGGCCGGGGTGATGGAGAGCGTGAGCGCGTCGCCAATGGCCTCGTGGAAGCCGTCGTTGGCGCCGGCCTGAAAGAGGACGGGGAGCTTGTAGTAGTACGTGTAGTAGTAGTCGTGGCCCAGCTCGTGGTGGATGGTGACCAGGTCCTCCTCGGTGGGCTTGATGCACATCTTGATGCGCAGGTCGTTGTCGTACGTCACGTCCCAGGCGGACGCGTGGCAGACGACGTCGCGGTCCTTCGGCTTGGTGAACTGCGAGCGCTCCCAGAAGGTCTGCGGCAGCGGCTTGAGGCCCAGCGAGGTGAAGAACTTCTCACCCAGCTTGACCATCTTCTCCGCGTCGTAGCCCTGCTTCACCAGGGCGCTGTCCACGTCCAGGCTGGCCTGACCGGGGAACGGCTCCACCAGCGGGTAGATGTTGTTCCACTCCTGCGCCCACATGTTGCCCAGCAGGTGCGCGGGGATGGGCTTGCCGGCGGGCACCGCGGCCTCGCCGTACTGCTTCGCGAGCCGGCCGCGCACGTAGCAGTGCAGCTCGTCGTACATGGGCTTGACCTGGCCCCAGAGCCGCTGCGCCTCCTTCTCGAACTCCGCCGGGGTCATGTCGTAGGACGACCGCCACAGCGTGCCCAGGTCGTTGAACCCGATGTCCTTCGCGCCCGCGTTGGAGAGGTTCACCAGCTGCGTGTAGAGCGGGCGCATGGGGCGGCTGATGGCGTGCCAGCCGGTCCACGCGTCCAGCAGCGCGTCCGCGTTGCGGCTCTCCGCCATGACGTCGGACAGCTCCTCCAGGTCGCGGCACTTCCCCTTGCCGTCCTTGCCGCAGTACTTGCCCTTGCCGTAGAGGCCCTCCAGCTTCGCGGCGGTGGAGGCCAGCTCCGAGCGCTGCGCGGCGTTGGCCGGGGCGGGCAGCGTCTGGGACACGCGCAGCAGGTGCAGCATGCGCGCGGTGTCCGCGTCCAGCTTCAGCCCGTCGAAGCGGCGCGAGTCCTTGATGGCGTTGTTGACGTAGGCCATCACCTCTTCGTTGACGGAGGCGGCGTTCCGCTCCGTGTCGTCGGTGATGTACGTGCTCTTGATCCACTCGGCGGTGGCCTGCCGGGTCCAGAGCTGCTTCAGGTCCGCGTTGAGCTTCTCGGCGAACTGCTTCGCCTCCGCGGGCGTGGCCTTCGCGGCCGGAGCGGGCGTGGCCTTCGCGACCGGAGCGGGCGTCGTCTGCGCGCTGGCGGCGGGCGCCGCGAGCGACAGGGCGGCCAGGGCCGCGCGCATCAAGGACTGGGGAGTGCGGGTCATGGGCGCGGACACTATGGGAAGTGCCCTGCCCTCGCACCCGCGAAGTCAGGCCGTCCGCGAGCGCTGACATCGCGGGTGGATGCCGCGCCCGGTCATCACGTACGCGCCGCATGACCGGACCCGGGGGGCCGTCCGGAGGGCAACCAGCCACGACGGGCGCGCCCTGCCGTGCCGCTACAGGCAGTGACAGCTTTGATTCATGCTTCTGGGACACACAAAGGACGCGCACTGGCCGGCGCCAGAGGCTGCGATGGACCAGGCGCGCGAGTTCCTGGAAGCGTGCCGGGACAAGCATGTGCTCGTCGTTCCACACACGGACGTGGACGGGCTCACCTCCGGAGTGCTGATGCTCCGCGCGCTTCAGTCCCTGGGGGCCCGGCCGACAGCGCGCCTGCCGGGCAAGGGAGAGGACGTCCACCACCCGGGCTTCCTGGAGCGACTGGGAGCCTCCTCCACGGAGGCGCTGGTGGTGCTGGACATGGGCAGCCGCGCGGAGCCGCTCTTGCCCGGGGTGCCCACGCTGGTGGTGGATCATCACGCGTCGGAGGCATTCCCACCCGGCGCGAAGGTGCTCACCGCCTACGGCCATGCGCCCGTTGCGAACACGAGCCTGCTCACGTACGTGCTCACGTCGTCGTTCGTCGTGCCCGGTCCGCTGGAGTGGCTGGCGGTGCTGGGGACGGTGGCGGACCTGGGCGTGGACGCGCCGATGCCGTTCCTCAAGGACGCGCTGCGGCGGGCGAAGCGTTCGTCCATCACGGAGGCGGTGGCGCTGCTCAACGCGGCCCGGCGTTCCAGCCGGTTCGCGGCGCCGCTGGCGATGCAGGTGCTCTTGCGCGCGGGCAACGCGACGGACATCGCGGAGGGACGCGTGCCCGGCGTGGACGCGCTGCGCGACTGTCGCCTGGAGGTGCAACGCGAGGTTGCCCGGTGCGCGAAGACGCCGCCGCGCTTCGCGGGCAACCTGGCGCTCCTGTTGTTCAGCTCCGAGGCGCAGGTGCACCCGCTGGTGGCCATGCGCTGGGTACATCTGTTGCCGGACCACATCGTCGTCGCCGCCAACACGGGCTACCTGCCCGGCCGCGTGAACTTCGTGCTGCGAAGCCGCGCGCCGGTGGACCTGCTCGCGCTGCTGCGGGGCCTGGACCTTCCGCCGATGGGAAGCTCGTTCGCGCACGGCCATTCGCGGGCCACGGGCGGCAGCATGCCACCCGCGGACTTCCTGCGCCTGATGGATGCATTGGGCTTCCGGGGGCTGAGCGACCGGGACGTGGAGCGGCGTGGCGTGGCGCCGGGGTGAGGCGCTCAGGGCCGTTGCGATATGACGGCGTGAATGCCTCGCGCCCTCTCCGCCCTCCTCTTCTCGCTGTGCCTCGCCTGTGGTTCAACGAACGATGATCCGCCCAACCCCGGTGGCGAAGCCTGCGAGCAGTATTCGTTCCCGCGGTCGGACACGTCGTCGGCCAGTCACGTGAGCTCGTGCAGCAGCACCGCGTGTGGCAACGGTGAGAACCCGCCCAACTCCGGCCTGCACTGCCCCACGTGGCTGTCGTGCCGCAGCTTCGACACGGAGCAGCCGCGCTGTTCGTGGATCCACAACCTGGAGCACGGCCACGCGGTGTTCCTCTACAACTGCCCGGAAGGCTGCCCCGACGAGGTCGCGAAGCTGGAGGCCGCGCAGGCACAGGCCGCGGTGGGCAGCAACGGCGTGCGCCGCGCGCTCGTCGCTCCGGACTCACAACTGCCCAAGCGCTTCGCCGCGCTGCTGTGGCGCCGCACGTACCTGATGGACTCCGTGGATCCGGACGCGCTCACGTGTCTGCTCGCGCTCCAGGATGTGGATGCAATTGAACCCGGATTGGTCTGCCCTCCGTGAAATGACTGCGATCACGGAATAAATGGCAGACACGAGAGAGATCACCCCGTTGGGGTGTCACCTGTCGCCAATTTTTTGCGTGCACTGCCTCAGGGTCTCTTAATCCGAGACACGCGCCGCCCCTGTTTGACCCGCCTGCGTTCCCCCGGGCGGTCCTGAGTTCACCCCCCCTTTTGTCGGGGGTGGCGCGTCGACATGACCGACACCGTCGACGCCCCCGTGTCTTTCCGGGGTCTGGCGCCTCGAAACATCGCTGATGCTTTCGAGGCCCAGGCCGCGCTCCGTCCCCAGGCCGTCGCCGTTCGTTGTGACGGACAGCAGCTCACGTACGCGGAGCTGGATGCGCGAGCAAACCGGCTCGCGGGATGGTTGAAGGCACGGGGCGTGGGCCGCGAACGGCCACAGGTGGGTGTATGCCTGCCGCGCTCAGTGGACCTCATCGTCACGCTGGTCGGCATCCTCAAGGCGGGCGGTGCGTACGTCCCGCTGGATCCGGAGTACCCCTCGGAGCGGCTGGCCTTCATGGCCACGGACTCGCGCGT
Source organism: Corallococcus sp. AB032C (assembly GCF_003668935.1). NCBI lineage: Bacteria > Pseudomonadati > Myxococcota > Myxococcia > Myxococcales > Myxococcaceae > Corallococcus > Corallococcus sp. AB032C. The sequence continues at coordinate 70,615 of NZ_RAWP01000033.1, forward strand.
GCGGATCATCGTCACGCATTCCGGGCTGGAGTCGCACCTGCCGTCGGGGGACTGGCACACGCTCCGGCTGGACACGGACGCGGATGCGTTGGCGGGCTTCAGCGACGGGCCCGTCGCGCGCGACGTCGTGGAGGACGACCTGGCCTATGTCGTCTTCACGTCCGGATCCACGGGCCGTCCCAAGGGCGTGTGCGTGCCCCACCGGGGCGTGCTGCGGCTGGTGCTGGATGCGGACTACGTCCACCTGGGCCCGGATGAAGTGCTGTTGCAACTGGCACCGGTGGCCTTCGACGCGTCCACGTTCGAGCTCTGGGGTCCGCTGCTCAACGGCGGCCGTGTGGCGGTGTTCTCGCGTGGAGCCTCCGCGCTGGACGAGCTGGGAGACTTCCTGCGCGAAGAGCGCGTGACGACGGCGTTCCTCACCACCGGCCTGTTCAACACGCTGGTGGACCGGGGCCTGCCGGGCACGGAGACACTGCGTCAGCTCTACACGGGGGGTGAGGTGATGTCGCTGCCCCATGCGCGCCGGGCGCTGGAGGCCCTGCCGCGCACGCGCATCTTCAACTGCTACGGCCCCACGGAGAACACGACGTTCACGAGCTGCCAGCTCCTGTGCGCGCCGCTCGGCTCCGAGCCCGCGCCCATTGGCCATGCCATCTCCGGCACGCGGATGTACGTGCTGGACCCGGAGGGCCGTGAGCTGCCCACGGGCTCCGTGGGTGAGCTGTACACGGGAGGCAGCGGCGTCGCGTGGGGCTATTGGGAGCGTCCGGAGCTCACCGCCGAACGGTTCCTGCCGGATCCCTTCAGCACCGAACCGGGCGCGCGCATGTATCGCTCGGGGGATCTCGCTCGGCGGCTCGAGGACGGCGCCGTGGACTTCGTGGGACGCGTGGACCACCAGGTCAAGGTGCGCGGCTTCCGCATCGAGCCGGGTGAGGTTGAAGCGGCGCTGCGCCTGCAGTCCTCCGTGCAGGAGGCCGTGGTGATGGTGCGCGAAGACGTGCCGGGCGACCGGCGGCTCGTGGCGTACGTGACGGCATCTGAGCCCCTGACGGCGCCGATGCTGCGGGCGCACCTGAAGGACCATCTGCCCGCGCACATGCTGCCTTCGGCCATCGTCGTCCTGGACGCGATGCCTCTCACCACCAACGGCAAGGTGGAGCGCAAGGCACTGCCGGATCCGCGCGACTGCCCTGGAGCCGAGGAGGACTTCGTCGCGCCGGAGACCGCGCTGGAACAGACCGTTGCTCGGGTCTGGGCGGACGTGCTGCGCATGGACGCGGTCGGCGCCACGGCGGACTTCTTCGAACTGGGTGGCCAATCCCTCCTGGCCACGCAGGCCATCGGCCGGCTGTGCGATGTGCTCCAGCGTCCCGTGCCGCTGCGTTTGCTGTTCGCGAACCCCATCCTGCGGGACTTCGCCGCCGCGCTGGAAGAAGCCGCGCCGACGGTCAACCGTGCCGAGCCCCCCATCCCTCCGTGCACGGATGCCGCGCGGGAACAGCTGTCGTTCGCGCAGCAGCGGCTGTGGTTCCTGGACCAGTGGATGCCGGGCTCCGCGCTGTATTCGCTGCCGTTCGCGTTCCGGCTGGACGGGCCGCTGGACACGACCGCGTTGGAGCAGGCGATACAAGCCGTGGTGGACCGGCATGAATCCCTGCGCACCACCTTCCCGGGTGAAGGCGCCGCCCTCCAGCACGTCGCCGCGCACCTGCCCGTGACGCTGGAGCACGCGGAGACCGGTTCGGAGGAAGAGACGCTCGCGTGCATGCAGCGTGAAGCGGAGCGGCCTTTCGACCTGGCTCGAGGACCGCTGTTCCGTGCGCTGCTCATCCGTGAAGCGGAGCGGCGGCACGTGCTGGTGCTCAACCTGCACCACATCGTCTCCGACGGCTGGTCCTTCGGCGTGCTGTATCAGGAGCTGTCCGCGGCGTACCGCGCTCGGGACCTGGAGCCCCTGTCCCTCCAGTATCCCGACTACGCGGCGTGGCAGCGCCAATGGCTCCAGGGCGATGTGCTCCAGCGGGAGCTGGGCTTCTGGGAGCGGCAGCTCGCGGACGTGCCCCATGTGTTGGAGCTGCCCACCGACCGGCCGCGCCCCGCGGTGCAGGGGTTCGCGGGCGACATCCATCGCTTCACGGTACCGGCCCGGCTCCACCGGGAGCTGGAGGCACTGGCCCGCCGTGAGGGAGCCACGTTGTTCATGGCCCTGCTCACCGGGTTCCAGGTGCTGCTGTCGCGCTACAGCGGACAGCGGGACTTCGTGGTGGGCACGCCCATCGCGAACCGCACGCGGAAGGAACTGGAGGGGCTCATCGGCTTCTTCGTCAACACGCTGCCCATCCGCGCCCGCTTCGAGGGTGAGCCTTCGTTCCTCCAGGTCCTCGCACAGGTGCGGGACCGCGCGCTGGGGGCGTATGCGCATCAACAGCTGCCCTTCGAGAAGCTGGTCGAAGCGCTCCAGGTCGAACGCGAAGCGAGCCGGACGCCCCTCATCCAGGTGCTGTTCGCGCTCCAGAACGCGCCCACGTCGCGGCTCGAGTTCCCGGGCGTCACCGTCACCCCGCTGTCGCTGGACACGCGCACGTCGAAGTTCGACCTGTTCCTCGCGTTGGAGGAGTCCGGTGACGGGCTCGTGGGCACGCTCGAGTACGCCACGGCGCTGTTCGATGCGGCCACCATCGAGCGCCTGACGGAGCACTACCTCCAGGTGCTGCGGTGCTTCATCGAAGCGCCGGACCATGCGACCGGGGATGCCGTCTTCATGTCGGAGCCGGAGCAGCGGAGGGCGCTCCAGGACTGGAACGCTTCGGCGCGCCCCTACCCTTCGGAGCTGTCCATCGTGGACGCCTTCGCGCTCCAGGTCGCGCGGCGGCCCGACGCCGTCGCCGTGAGCCACGGGGCCGTGACGCTCACGTACGCGGAGCTGGATGCGCGCGCGGAGCAACTGGCCCGGCGACTGCGGACGCTCGGGGTGGGACGGCGCACGCCGCAGGTGGGCGTGTGCCTGCCGCGCTCCATCGACCTCATCGTGTCGCTCCTGGCCATCCTCAAGGCGGGCGGCGCCTACGTCCCGCTGGATCCGGAGCACCCTTCCGAACGGCTCGCCTTCATGGCCACCGATGCGCGGCTGGTCGCCATCATCACGCACGAGGCGCTGGCGGCCGGACTGCCTCCCGGCTCGTGGACGCCCGTGTGCCTGGACGTTCCCTGGGATGGCGTGACCCATCCGGCGGCCGAGGCCGTGATGCCGGTGGATCTGGCGCACATCATCTACACGTCCGGCTCCACGGGCCGGCCCAAGGGCGTGTGCATCCCGCATCAGGGCGTGGTGCGGCTGGTGCTCAACCCGGACTACGTGCAGCTGGGGCCCGGCGACCGGATGGCGCAGTCCACGACCATCGCGTTCGACCTGTCCACGCTGGAAGTCTGGGGCGCGCTGCTCAACGGGGCCACGCTGGTCCTGTTCACCCGGGACGAGATCATCGACCCGGACGTCCTGGCGCGCAGGCTCCAGGAGGAACGCGTCACGCACATGGTGCTGGCCACGGCGTTGTTCAACCACGTGGCCCGCTCGCGGCCCGAGGCCTTCCACCACCTGTCCTGGATGATCTTCGGCGGCGAGGCGGCGGACGTCGCCAGCGTCAACGCGGTGCTCTCACACGGCGGACCCACGGCGTTGATCAACGGGTATGGCCCCACGGAGAACGCGTCATTCAGCACGTGGCACCGCGTGCCGCATGCGGGCGTCGAATCCGTGCCCATCGGTGGGCCGCTCGCCAACAGCACGGCGTATGTGCTCGACGCCCGGCTCCAGCTGGTTCCTCCCGGTGTCGTGGGCGAGTTGTTCGTGGGCGGCGACGGACTGGCGCTCGGGTACTGGGCGAGGTCCGACCTCACCGCGGAGAAGTTCATCCCCCATCCGTTCAGTGACACGCCCGGCGCGCGGCTCTACCGCACGGGAGACCTGGTCCGTCAGCGGGTGGATGGCGTCCTGGAGTACGTGGGCCGCCGCGACCATCAGGTGAAGCTGCGCGGCTTCCGCATCGAATTGGGCGAAGTGGAAGCGGCGCTGCGGCAGCACCCCGCAACGCGAGAGGCCCTCGTGCTGCTGCGCGAGGACACGCCGGGCGACCGCCGGCTCGTGGCCTACGTCGCGGCCACGGACGTCACGGACGCGGTGTTCCGTGAGTTCCTCCAGGCACGGCTCCCGGGCCACCTGGTGCCTGGCGCGTTCGTGGTGATGGAGTCGTTGCCCCTCACGCCCAACGGGAAGATCGACCGGCGCGCACTGCCTGTCCCCGGAGCTTCAGCGACCGAGGACTTCATCGCGCCTCGGACCCCGCTCGAAGCACGGATCGCCAGCATCTGGGCCGCCGTGTTGGGCGGGCGCGAAGTGGGAGCGAACTCGCACTTCTTCGACCTGGGCGGGCACTCGCTGCTGGCCACACAGGTGGTGTCCCGAGTGCGGGAGGCGCTGGGCGTGCCGCTCTCCGTGCGCGCTCTCTTTGAATCCCCACGTCTGGAGGCGTTCGTCCGAATCGTGGAAGGCCTGCTCGCGCAAGGACACCGGGAGGACTCGCGCATCCCCGTGGCGACTCGCGGCTCCGAACCGCTTCCGTTGTCCTTCGCGCAGGAGCGGCTTTGGTTCCTGAGCCAGCTGCACGATGTGCCCGGCGTCTACAACATGCCCATGGCCCTGCGTCTGGACGGCCCATTGGACGTCGAGGTGCTGCGCGCCAGCCTGGAAGCGCTCGTGCTGCGACACGAGTCCCTTCGCACCACGTTCCCGGAGGGCGACCGCCCCACGCAACACATCGCCGAGGTGCCGGTCCTGACGCTGGAGGTCCAGCGGCTCGACGCGCAGGGACCGGAGGACTCGCGGGTCCAGGCTCGCCTGCGACAGGAGGCGGACCGGACCTTCGACCTCGCGCGAGGCCCCCTGTTCCGGGTGCTCCTGCTCCAGCTCGAAGGCACGTGCTCGGTGCTGGTGCTCAACCTGCATCACATCGTGTCCGATGGCTGGTCGTTGGGCGTGCTCTACCGCGAGCTGTCCGACGAGTACCGCGCACGTCTCCAGGGCCAGCCGTCACGGCGGTCACCGCTGCCCGTGCAGTACGCGGACTACGCGGCATGGCAGCGCCAGTGGCTCCAGGGTGACGTGCTCCAGGGACAGCTCGACTTCTGGAAGCAGCAGCTCGCGGACGCGCCGCACGTCCTGGACCTGCCCACCGACCGGCCACGCCCCGCGGTGCAGCGCTTCGACGGCGCCTCATTCCGTTTCACGCTGCCCTCCACGCTTCGTCAGTCGCTGGAGGCCCTGGCCCGCGAGGAAGGGGCCACGCTGTATATGACGCTGCTGGCGGGCTTCCAGTTGCTGCTGTCGCGCTACAGCGGACAGCGGGACTTCATCGTCGGCACGCCCACCGCCAACCGCACGCGGCAGGAGTTGGAAGGGCTCATCGGCTTCTTCGTCAACACGCTGCCGTTGCGGGCCCATCTGCGCGACGGCGCGTCGTTCCGTGAAGTGCTGGGTCAGGTGCGGGGTCGGGCCCTGGGGGCGTATGCGCATCAGGAGCTGCCGTTCGAAAAGCTCGTCGAGGAGCTGCACGTCGAACGCTCCTTGAGCCACGGGCCGCTGGTGCAGGTGATGTTCGCCCTGCAGAACGCCCCTGGCACGTTGCCCCAGCTCCCGGGCCTCCAGGTCCAGGCGCTGGAGCTGTCGCTTCAGACGTCCAAGTTCGACCTCAGCCTCATGCTGGAGGAGACCGGCGACGGGCTCTCGGGCGTCCTCGAATACGCGAGCGCGCTGTTCGAGCCCCGCACCATCGAGCGGATGGCGGGGCACTTCCACCGCCTGCTCGAGGGGGTGCTGCATCAGCCCGATGCGGCCATCCATGCCCTGCCCTGGCTATCCGCGGCGGAGCGCCAGCAGCTCCTTGTCACCTGGAACGACACCGCGCGGCCCTACCCGCGCGACGCCTCACTCGTGCGTGCATTCCACGCGCAGGTGGCCGCGCGCCCGGATGCCATCGCCGTGCGTCACGGTTCGGATGCGCTCACCTACGCGGAGCTGGACGCTCGCGCCAATCCGCTCGCGTGGGCGCTCAAGGCCCAGGGCGTCGGACGGGATGCGCCGCGTGTCGGCGTGTGCCTGCCGCGCTCCATCGACCTCGTCGTGTCGCTGGTCGCCATCCTCAAGGCAGGGGGCGCCTACGTGCCGCTGGACCCGGACTACCCGGCGGACCGCCTGGCTTTCATGGCCAGCGATGCAAGGCTCGTCGCGGTCGTCACCGAATCGGCGCTCGCGGATCAGGTCCCCGAAGGGCCGTGGACGGTCCTGCGGCTGGATGCGCTCCCTGCGGGGCTGGAACGCCATGCGCCTCCGGATGCGTGCACGGGGGATGACCTGGCGCACATCATCTACACGTCCGGATCCACGGGCAGGCCCAAGGGCGTGTGCATTCCGCACCGGGGCGTTGCCCGCCTGGTCCTCGATCCGGACTTCATCCAACTGCGTCCCGAGGATCGCGTGGCCCAGACGTCCACGGTCGCCTTCGATGCCTCGACGTTCGAGCTGTGGGGCACCCTGCTCAATGGCGCGACGCTGGTCCTCCTGTCGAAGGAAGAGGTCATCGAGCCCACGGTGCTCGCGCGGCGGGTCCGCGACAAAGGCATCACGGTCCTGTTCCTGACCACGGCGCTCCTCCACCACGTCGCGCGCACCGACCCGTCGCTGCTGAAGGGCCTGCGGTGGCTCCTCTTCGGTGGCGAGGCCGCGGACCCGGCCTGCATCCGCGCCATCCTCTCCCACAGCGCGCCGGAGCACATCGTTCACGCCTACGGCCCCACGGAGAACTCCGCATACAGCACGTGGTTCTCTCCGACACACGTCGAGCCCGATGCAGTGACGGTGCCCATCGGGCGCCCAGTCTCCAACAGCACGGCCTACGTACTGGACGCGCACCTGCACCCGGTGGCACCGGGCATCGTCGGCGAGCTGTTCGTCGGTGGTGACGGCCTCGCGTGGGGCTACTGGGAGCGACCCGAACTCACCGCCACCGCCTTCATCCCCCACCCCTTCGCCTCCACGCCGGGTGCCCGGCTCTACCGCACCGGCGACCTCGTCCGTCAACGCCACGACGGTGCCTTCGACTTCGTGGGACGCCGCGACCACCAGGTCAAGGTGCGCGGCTTCCGCATCGAACCCGGTGAAATCGAAGCCGTCCTGCGCCAGCACCCTGCCGTGCGCGAAGCGCTGGTGCTCGTGCGCGAGGACTCACCCGGTGACAAGCGGCTGGTCTCCTACGTCACCTTCCGCGACGCGGTGACGGCCAGCGACCTGCGCGCGCATGTCCAGGCTTCGCTTCCCAGTCACATGGTCCCCGCCGCGTTCGTGCTGCTGGACGCGCTGCCCATGACGCCCAATGGGAAGGTGGACCGCCGCGCGCTGCCAGTGCCAGACAGCGAGGCTCCGACGACGGCAGTCACACGGGCCCTGACGGCCCTGGAACAGACGTTGAGCGCCATCTGGTGCGCGGTGCTCCAGCGCGCTCACGTCCCCGTCGATGCGAACTTCTTCGACCTGGGTGGACACTCGCTGCTGGCCACGCGGATCGTCTCCCGGACCTCACAGGCGCTGGGCATTCCTGTCCCCGTGCGGACCCTCTTCGAGTTCCCGACCATCGAAGGCATGGCGCGCGCGTTGGAAGGCCGCACGCAGGACCCGTCCCTGTCCGGCCCCGCGCTCCGGACCTGGCACCGCGAGGGACCACCGCCCCTGTCGTTCGCGCAGGAGCGGCTCTGGTTCCTCAACCAGTTCCACTCGGACCGGGCTGCGTACAACATGCCCATGGTGCTGCGGCTGGAAGGCACGCTGAACGTGGACGCGATGGAGCATGCGCTCCAGGCACTGGTGGACCGGCACGAATCCCTGCGCACGGTGTTCCCGGGTGAGGGGGTCCCCGTGCAGCGAATCCTGCCCCGGATGCCCACGTCCCTTCGCCGGGTCGAAGCCTCTTCCAGCGCCGAGGCGGAAGCCCTGCTGCGAGAGGACGCGGAGACACCCTTCGACCTCGCGGAGGGCCCGCTGTTCCGCGCCCTCCTGGTACGCGAGGACGCTGAACACCATGTGCTGCTGCTCAACCTGCATCACATCGTGTCCGATGGTTGGTCGATGGGTGTTCTCTACCGCGAGCTGTCCTCCGGATATCAGGCGCATCACTCGGCACTGGCGGCCCTGCCCGTGCAGTACGCGGACTACGCGGCGTGGCAGCGGCAGTGGCTCCAGGGTGACGTGCTCCAGCGGCAGCTCGACTTCTGGAAGCAGCAGTTGGCGGACGCGCCGCACGTCCTGGAGCTGCCCACCGACCATCCCCGTCCCGCGGTGCAGCAGTTCGCGGGCTCCACCCACGAGTTCACCCTCCCGCGCACCGTGCTCGACGCACTGACGGGCCTGGGCCGCCAGGAGGGGGGCACGCTGTTCATGACGTTGATGGCGGGCTTCCAGTTGCTGCTGTCGCGCTACAGCGGGCAGCGGGACTTCATCGTCGGCACGCCCATCGCCAACCGAACCCGCGAGGAGGTGGAAGGCCTCATCGGCTTCTTCGTCAACACGCTGCCGCTGCGGGCCCACCTGCGCGACGGTGCTTCCTTCCGCGAAGTGGTGCGGCAGGTGCGGGACCGGGCGCTGGGTGCGTACGCGCATCAGGAGCTGCCGTTCGAAAAGCTCGTGGAGGAGCTGCACGTCGAACGCGCCCTGAGCCACGGGCCGCTGGTGCAGGTGATGTTCACCTTGCAGAACGCGCCCGGGACGCCGCCCCAGCTCCCGGGCCTCCAGGTCCAGGCGCTGGAGTTCCAGACCCCGACCTCCAAGTTCGACCTCACCCTGGCCCTGACCGAAACTCAGGAAGGAATCAGCGGCACGCTCGAGTACGCGACCTCGCTGTTCGAGCCCCGCACCCTCGAACGGATGGCGGACCACTTCCGTCGCATCCTCGAAGGCGCGCTGCACCAACCCGATGCCGCCATCCATGACCTGCCCTGGCTGTCCGAAGCAGAGCGCCAGCAGGTCCTCACGGAATGGAACGAGACGAGCCGGCCCTATCCGAGGGACAGCTCCCTGGTGCAGGCGTTCGAAGCCCAGGTGGCCACCCGCCCGCACGCCATCGCCGTGCGCCATGGCGCCCAGTCGCTCACCTACGCGGAGCTGGACACCCGCGCCAATCAGCTCGCGTGGACACTCAAGGAGCAAGGCATCGGACCGGATGCGCCCCGCGTGGGCGTGTGCCTGTCACGCTCCATCGACCTCATCGTGGCGCTGGTCGCCGTGCTCAAGGCGGGTGGCGCCTACGTGCCGTTGGATCCGGACTACCCGGTGGATCGACTGGCCCTCATGATCTCCGATGCGAAGGTGCATCGGATCATCACGGGCACGGCATCCTCGATCCGGTTCACGTCAGACAGCGTGGGACCCATCCGCATCGATGCGTTGGAGGCCCCCGCGCGGTCCGGCTCGCCCTACGACGCGACGCGCTTCCATCCCCTGGAGCCTGCGTACGTCATCTACACATCCGGTTCCACGGGCCGGCCCAAGGGCGTCTGCGTTCCGCATCAGGCCGTGATGCGGCTGGTGATGGATCCGGACTACATCCCCTTCGGTCCAGACGACCGCGTGGCCCAGGCCGCGACGGTGTCCTTCGACGCCTCGACCTTCGAGGTGTGGGGTGCGCTGCTCAACGGCGCGACGCTCGTCCTGTTCTCGAAGGAAGACATCATCGATCCCGCGACGCTGGCCCGGGGTCTGCGGGACGAGCGCATCACCGCCCTGTTCCTCACCACGGCCCTCTTCAACCACGTTGCCCGGATGGAGCCCACGGCCTTCAACGGCCTGTCCACGCTCCTCTTCGGTGGCGAGGCTTCGGACCCGGCTTGCGTGAACCGGCTGCGCGAACACGGTGGGCCTCGCAGGCTGGTGCACGTCTACGGCCCCACGGAGAACACCACGTTCAGCACGTGGCATCTCGTCATGGAGTCCGTCACAGGCACGGTGCCCATTGGCAAGCCCCTCTCCAACAGCACGGCCTACGTGCTGGACGCGCACCTGCACCCGGTGGCGCCGGGCATCATCGGTGAGCTGTTCGTCGGCGGTGACGGCCTCGCCTGGGGCTACTGGGAGCGGCCCGACCTCACGGCCACTGCCTTCGTGCCCCACCCCTTCGCCTCGACTCCAGGAGCCCGGCTCTACCGCACTGGCGACCTCGTCCGTCAGCGCCACGACGGTGCGCTCGACTTCTTGGGACGCCGTGACCACCAGGTCAAGGTGCGCGGCTTCCGCATCGAACCCGGTGAGATCGAAGCCGTCCTGCGCCAGCACCCGGCCGTGCGCGAAGTGTTGGTGCTCGTGCGCGAGGATTCGCCCGGCGACAAGCGCCTGGTCGCCTACGTCACCTTCCGCGACGCGGTGACGGCCAGCGACCTGCGCGCCCACGTCCAGGGCTCGCTCCCCAGCCACATGGTCCCTTCCGCGTTCGTGCTGATGGACGCACTGCCGCTCAACGCGAACGGCAAGGTGGACCGCCGCGCCCTGCCCCGTCCTTCCGACACCACGGACACGGAGAAGGCCAGCGTGATGCCTCGCACGCCGCTGGAACAACAGATCGCGGACATCTGGGCGGACGTCCTGGGTCGCACGGTCATCAGCGTCACCGCGAGCTTCTTCGACCTGGGCGGCCACTCGCTGCTCGCGGCGCAGCTCGTGTCCAAGCTGTCGGAACACTTCCCGTTCAAGGTCCCGCTCCAGGTCCTCTTCCAGAGTCCGACGGTCGCGGCGTTGGCCCAGTGGATCCAGGCGAAGCTCACGCCGGATGCACCGGTGGCCGAAGCAGGCCCCACGCTCCCGGAAGGCATCGTGCGGCTCCAGCAGGGACGCTCGGACCTTCCGCCCTTGTGGTGCATGCATCCGGTAGGAGGCACGGTGTTCTGCTACCAGGACCTCGTGCGGGCGCTCGGCCCCGACCGCACCGTCTACGGCTTCCAGGCCCCCGGCGTGAATGGCGAGTGCCCGCCCCTCACGAGCATCGAGGCGCTCGCGTCACATCACCTGAACTTGATGCTCCAGTGGCAGCCCCAGGGCCCCTACTACCTCGTGGGCCTCTCCATGGGCGGCACCATCGTCTACGAGATGGCCCAGCGCATGCTGAAGCTGGGCGTTCCTCCGGCGCTGCTCGTCTTCCTCGACACGCCCGGCCCGGGTCAGATGCCGACGCAGTTCGAGGACGACGCCGCGCTGCTCGCGGCCATGTTCGGCGATGACACACCGACGCTCGCTCAGCGCCTGCGCGCGATGCCCCCGCACGAACAGATGAAGGAGGTGCTGCGTCAGGCCCGCGAAGGCGCGACCGTGCCGGACTCGTATTCGCTGCGCGACCTGGAGATCTTCCTGGACGTGTGGAAGGCCCACATGCGCGCCCTCTTCAGCTACGCGCCCGTGCCGTACGAGGGCGCGGCCACGTATCTGAAGGCCCAGGTCCACGTGCCGCCCCATCCGCTGCACCCGGAACAGCCGTGGCAGGTGCTCGTGCGGCACGGGCTGGAGGTGCTGCCCGTGCCCGGCAATCACCAGACGATGATCGAGCCGCCGCACGTCGAGACCCTGGCGCGGCATCTGACCGCGTGCCTGCGACGCATCGAGGACGCCGTGGTCCGGAGCTCGGTCGCGTAGCGGCGCGGGTAGCAAAGGCACACTGGGGGCACATGACGGCCCAGCCTTCCGCTATCTCGTGGTGATGTCGTCCACACGAACCGACGAAGGACGGCGGCTCCGGCGTCCCAGCTCCACCAGGACCTGCCCCGCTTCCGTCACGGTCTTCTCCAGCTCCGCCGCGGCTTCCTCGAAGCCGGGCGGGGGCTCATCCACGCCCCGTCCAGATGGGGCGCGGCGAGCTGTTACCCATGGGCTTCCCTGGTGGTCTCCGCATTCCCTGTAGTTGAGTCAGTCCATGCGAAAACTCCTCCTCCTCTGCTTGCCGCTGTTTGCCTGTGTGACGACGAAGTCCGTCCCGGTCCCGGCTTCTGCCGACTCCAGCGCGTTGCATCAGGTGAAGCGGGTGAAGGTGGCCGAGGGGGTCGAGCTCGAGCTGCTCGACTTCGGAGGCCAGGGACCCGCGCTCGTCTTCCTGTCGGGCCTGGGCAACACGGGCCACGTGTTCGACACCTTCGCGCCGGAGTTCACCGCGGCCCATCACGTCTACGCCGTCACCCGCCGGGGGTTTGGCTCGTCGAGCTGGCCCGAGCAGGGCTACGACACCGCCACCCTGGGCGAGGACGTCGTCCGGGTGCTGGAGGGGCTGGGAATCGCGAAGGCGTCATTCGTGGGCCACTCCGCCGCCGGGCCAGAGCTCACCTGGGTGGCAACCCATCACCCGGAGCGCGTGGAGAAGGTGGTCTACCTGGACGTGAGGACCAACGGTGACCTGCTGGCGGAGCTCCTTTCGGTCCTGCCCATGCCTCCTCCGAGCGAGCCCGCTCCCGAGGACGTGGCCTCACGCGCCGCGCTCGCCGCCGCGCTCGCGCGTGACGTCGGAGGAGCGTTCCCCGCGCACGAGATCGACGAGGCGAACGAGTTCGATCCGAAGACCGGGCACTACCTGCGCGCCCGCAGGTGGCCGCACGCGGAGGAGCGGGTGATGAAGGGTTTCTCGCAGGTGGACTTCGCGGCCGTGACGGCGGCCGTGCTCTTCCTCTACGTGGATCAGCCTCGGTCCGGGCGGGCGGAGGACCTCCCAGGCTTCTCCCAAATGGACCGTCCCGTGCAGGAGAAGTTGAGGACCCTGGGCACCAGGGCGCTCCAGCGAGACGCCGAAATGTTGAGCGTGATGAGCATGCCGAACTGGAAGGGCATCAAGCTCGAGCACGCGCGGCACTACGTCTGGCTCACCAACCATGACGAGGTGCTGCGCGAGATGAAGACCTTCCTCAAGACATTTTGAAAGGGCGGCGAAGGCGCGCTGGATGAGCGCATCTCCTGTTTCCACACTTCTGCATTCCCTCGACGCGGAAGATGCCCGGGTGATCCAGGAAGGAGGCAAGGCGCACCTGCTCTTCCAGCTTCGCTCGCGCCCGCTTCACGCGCGTCATTCACTGCTCGCTCGAAACACCAATCGTCTTGAGCAGCACCCGGCCCTTGATCTGCCCGTCTTCCGTGCGACGCCGCGCGACCACGAGGCTGATTCCGTGATGCATCTCCCCCAGTCCTCGGCTCACCCGCGGTAATCGCGACGGTGACGGGCCGTTCCCGCCTGACGCGGCCCGCAGGTGATGACTCGGCATGCGCCGCGGCTCCCCACGCGAGTACAAGCGCAAGGGCCCATCTGAAAGGTTGGAGCAAGGACGCGTGACATCCTAGATGGGCCCGCTAGCACCGCAGGCGCACGTGCAGGGGGACTCTCCCTCCTCCGGAGTCCATGTCCGATATCGAAGGGCGCCCGCCCGGTGGCGTGGAGGGTGAGCGGCCGTCCAGGGGGTGATGCGGGTCGGCACCGGAAGGACTGGGGGCGCCTGGGCGTACTAGCGCCTCCATGACCAACACCATTCGACGCGCCTTCGCGGCGCTGCTGACGCTGACGTGTCTCGGAGCGCTGACCGCCCAGGCCGCCACGGGTGTGCAGGGCCCCGTGCCCCCGGCCTTCCAGAATCGCTTGATGGTGGGCCTCTTCGAGGAGGCCGGCCAGAACTGGATGCGCGACAGCAACGTGCCGTGGGACGCGCGCTACCGCTACTTCACCAAGGGCTGGGCGGACAACTGGGGCTACGGAGCCCATGACGGCAGCTGGGCGGCCAGCTTCTTCACGGAGACGAAGGCGCAGGGCTACGTCCCCGTCGTCACCTACTACCAGCTCTTCGGTGAGCCGGGCGGTGGCGAGCAGGAGACGCTCGCGAAGCTGAAGAACGCCTCCACCATGCGCAGCTACTTCGAGGACGTGAAGCTGCTCCTCCAGCGCGCGAAGACCTTTGGCGGCCCGGTCATCCTCCACGTGGAGCCGGACGTGGTCGGCTTCCTCCAGTTCCAGACGGCCTCCAACCCCAACGCCCCCGCGGCCATCGCCTCCTCGGGGATGCCGGAGCTCGCGGGCCTGCCCAACACCGTCGCCGGATGGAGCCTGGCGTTCCTCCAGCTGCGCAAGGCCGTGGGCGCGAACAACGTCGTGCTGGGCCTGCACATCTCCGCGTGGGCCAGCGGCAAGGACATCGCGTTCAACTCGCTCACGGATCCGCTCCAGCCGGAGGTGGACAAGGTCGTCAACTTCCTCAAGCCGCTGGGCCTGGGCACCAACGTCACCGGCGCCACCTACGACGTGCTCGTGGGCGACCCGCTGGACCGCGACGCGGACTTCTACCGGCTCACGCAGGGCGCGGATCACACGTGGGACATGAGCGATGCGGCGTCGCTCACGTCGCGCTCGTACAACCGCTACGCGGAGTGGCTGCGCCTCTGGAACCAGACCTCCGGCAAGCGCTGGATGCTGTGGCAGATCCCGCTGGGCAACTCCAACCACCTCAACATCAACAACAGCGGCGGGGCGCGCCAGGGCTACAAGGACAACCGCACCGAGTACTTCTTCGGCGCGAGCGGTGACGCGCACCGGCGCAAGTTCGCCAACGTGGGCGTCGTCGCCCTGATGTACGGCGCGGGCGCGGGCGGTCAGAGCTCCTACCAGAACGACCAGGGCACCGACGGCCAGCCGTACCTGAAGCAGCGCGCGAGCACGTTCCTCAACGCGGGCGGACTGATCCTGCCCGCGGCCGGCACCACGCTTCCGCCCCCGGGCGGCGGCGGATCCACCGACGGAGGCACCGTGGACGCCGGCACCCCGCCGGTCGACGCGGGCACCCCCGACGGCGGCACGCGTCCGGATGGTGGCACCGACGGCGGCACCGGTTCCTCCGACGCGGGCACCCCGGCCGACCCGTCGAAGTACGGCTTCGAGTCCAACGCGCAGGGATGGAGCGCCAGCGGCGCCGCGCTGTCCGCCGTGAGCACCACCACGGCCAAGGCCTATGCGGGCACCCGTTCGCTGGCCGTGCCCTTCAACGGAACGTCCGGCAAGGGCACCGTGGCCGTGGCCAACGCGGCCGTGCCGTCCGGCAAGACGGTGACGTTCCAGCTGTGGCTGCCCACCGGCAGCAAGATCACCGGCGTCCAGCCCTACACCCTGGAAGGCGCCTCCGCGAACTGGCGCTGGACGGGCAACTGGATCGCCGTCGGCAGCCTCAAGGCCGGCGCGTGGAACGCCATCACCGTGAAGCTGCCCTCCGGCTCCACCACCCCGCTGTACCAACTGGGCGTGGAGTTCCAGACGACGGGCACGTGGAAGGGCACGGTCTACCTCGACGCCGTCAGCTGGTAGTCCAACGAGTTTCCGGGCCCGCGGGCGCGTGCAACCGCTCGCGGGACCGACATAGGGTAGCGCCCCCCGTGAGCACCCTGCCCTCCGCCGCCCCCGTCTCCCGCGAGCGCGTGCGCGCCATCGACTGGCTGCGCGGCCTCTCCGTCCTCGTGATGATCCAGACCCATGCGCTCGTGCTGCTCACCCCCGAGCTGCGCAAGAGCGTGTGGACCGGACGGCTGCTCAAGGTGGACGGGCTGGTGGCCCCCGCGTTCATCTTCTCCGCCGGGTTCGCCCTGGCGCTGCTCATGGTGCGCAGCGCCGCCTCGGGCGTGCTGAGCGAGCGCGTGCGCCGCAACCTGCGCCGCATCACGGAGGTGTTCGCCGTCGCCGCGCTCGTCAACTGGGTGTGGTTCCCCATCCGCTCCGAGCCCGTGTGGCTGCTTCGCCTGGACATCCTCCACTGCGTGGGACTGTGCCTGCTGCTCACCCTGCCCATGGCCGCGCTGCTCGCCCCGCGCCCGCGCGTGCTCGCGGGCACCGCGTTCGTCCTGGCGATGGTGGCGTTCGCGCTGGCGCCCTTCAGCGACTCCGCGGGCGAGCCCTGGGCGTCGTTCCTGCGCAAGTCCAACTGGGCCCCCTTCCCGCTGGTGCCGTGGGTGGGCTTCGCGTGGCTGGGCGCCTTCGCGGGCTGCATCGCGGGGGCGTGGGGCCGCAAGGGCCTGGCGCGGGCCCTGGGCTTCCTCATCGCGCTGGGCCTTCTGGGCACGCTGATGCCGCGCGTGCTCAACGACCTCTATCCGCCGCACCGCTTCTTCGTCACCAACCCGTCCAACTCCGCCACCCGCTTCATGTGGGTCTGCGCGGTGCTGCTCGTGTTGCTGTGGGTGGAGGGACGGATGGCGCCGGACGCGAAGCCTTCGCGCGCCCGCCGCTTCCTGGAGGTCTTCGGCACCGCGTCGCTGTCCGCGTACTTCTTCCACGAGATGCTGCTGTACTACCGCGTCTTCGGCGTCTTCTCGTTCCAGAAGCTGTGGGGCGACTCCAGCGGGTGGCTGAAGTTCTCCGGCCTGCTCGCGCTGCTCATCGCGTGCACGTACGTGTTGTGCGTCGCGTGGGATCCGGTGGAGCGCGCGGTGAAGAAGGCCTTCGCGCGCGCCGGACAGTGGCTGCTCAGTGCGCCGCGCTGGCCGCGGCCTGTTCGAAGGCGCGGATGATCTCCGGCGGGGCCTGGACCAGCTCGATGAGGACACCCTCTCCGCTCAGCGGGAACTGATCGCTGGCCTTCGGGTGGATGAAGCACACGTCGAAGCCCGCCGCGCCCTTGCGGATGCCGCCGGGCGTGAAGCGCATGCCCTGCCCTTCCAGCCACTTGACGGCCACCGCCAGGTCGTCCACCCACAGACCCACGTGGTTGAGCGCCGGGTCGTGCACCTTGGGACGGCCGTCGGGATTGACGGGCTGCATCAAGTCCACCTCCACCTTGAAGGGGCCCGCGCCCGCCACGACGATGTCCTCGTCCACGTTCTCCTTCTCGCTGCGGTAGGTGCCGTGGGCCGTCAGGCCCAGCGTGTCCACCCACAGCTTGCGCAGGGCGCCCTTGTCCAGCCCCCCGATGGCGATCTGCTGGATGCCCAGAATCCGGAACGGTCGTGTCGTCTCCATGGCCGGGGACCGTCGCAAAAGGGGTCCCCCCACGCAAGCGCGGCCCACGCCTGGGTCCGGGAAAAATTCACCGGATAAACCCATTCCGGAGGTCGGCCGTTTCCAGGGGCACGCTGACTTCCTCCCGTCGTCCCGGAGCCGCCCATGTCCCCTTTCTTCTCGAAGCGCCGCGTGTCCTTCGTCAGTGGTGCCCTCCTCTGCGCCAGCCTCGTGAGCGCGTGCTCCTCCATGGAGCCGGCGCAGGGCGTGTCGGCGCGCAACGAGCTCAAGCCGCAGGCCACGGCGACCACCCGGAGCGCCCCCAAGGACGAGTCCACGGCCCTTGTCGCGCCCCCGTCCC